>VHDM01000040.1 GCA_016876055.1 Verrucomicrobiota bacterium | reverse complement strand
TGGGGACACCTTCGCGGCCGTATTTTTGCAGGGCAGCGGTGATGGCGGGATCGCGGCGGGTCCAGTCGGCCACGAGAAAGGCGACATTTTTTTCGCGAAACGCGGTCTGAATTTCTGGACGTGACAGCACGACCCTTTCGTTGACCTGGCAGGTGAGGCACCAGGCGGCGGTAAAGTCGATGAAGACGGTGCGACCGGCGGCGAGTTGGCGGGTCACTTCCTCCTCCGACCAGGCCAGGCGATCGGGGTATCGGGAGACCAGGTTGGTCGTGGCAGTTTTCAAGGCGGTGGCAGGGATGACGGCGGCCAGAAGAACCAAGGCGAGACCGCTCCAGCGGAGGCTGGGCTTGGGCGGGAAAACCGTCTGGCTGCGTCCGTACAGGAAAAGCCCGGCGGCGAGGACCGCACCGCCCACCAACATGGGCCAGAAGGCGGCCGTTCCGGAAATACGGAATTGCACCCAAGCCAGCCAGCCAACGGCCAGAAACATCGGCAGAGCCAGGATTTTCTTAAAGTGATTCATCCAGGCACCGGGCTTGGGGAGGATTGAGAGGGCTGCTGGGAAGAAGGAAAGCAGCAGAATGGGCAGGGCGAAGCCGAGGGCGAGCGCGGTAAAGACGGCGAGAGTCCCGATGGCCGGCAGGGCGAAAGCAGCGGCGAGAGCGACGCCCATGAAGGGGGCCGTACAAGGGGAAGCCACGGCGACGGCGAGCAGGCCGGAGGCGAAAGATCCGCTCCCGCCTTGCCGGGAACCATGGCCGGAAAGGTTGCCGAACAGGACGTTGAATTCAAAATAGCCCAGCAGATTGAGGGAAAGGGCAAGAAAAAGGGCCAAGAGCAGCCAGACGACCGGAGGCGATTGCAGTTGGAATCCCCAGCCGAGAGCTTGGCCGGAAGCGCGGAGAACAAGAAGGAGAGTGGCTAGGGCAAGAAGGGAGAGAAGAACGCCGGCGGTGTAGGCGATACCTTCGGCCCGGGCGGAGTTCCGTTTTTCGCCGGAAAGTTGGACGAGGTGCAGGGCCTTCAAAGAGAGAACCGGCAAGACGCAGGGCATAACATTGAGGATCAGGCCACCGAGAAAAGCAAAGAAGAACGTTATCGGGAGGTGGAAGGTGGTGAGGAACTGATAAGGAGCGTTCAAATCGATTGAAAATTCCAAGGCACGGTGGCCGGAGGAATCCCAGGCGTTTTCGGCGACGAGGATCCCGGAGATGGTTCCGGGAACCGTGGCTTTTTCCTTGAGCGGAATTCGCAGGACCGAGGTGTTGCCAGAAAGCTCCGTTTTCGCGGGTTTGAATTCATCCACGTAGTCCCCCTCATTTGGGAAGAAAGAGAGGGTGCCGGGTCCGGTTGCCCCGGTGACTTTCAAGGCCAGAAAACCGCTGGAAAGTTTGCCCTGCACGGAAATGTCGGGAACTTGGACCGGCAGCTCGCGGCGGATTTCGTCAAAAAGGCCCTGCAGATCGATGTTGTCTTTGGGTTGGGAGGAGACGTTGAGATCGAGGCTGGCTTTGCCGGGCAGGCAGATCTCCTTGCAGACGAGCCAGTCGAGGTCCGCCCCGATCTTGATTTTGGCCGGGAGAGGTTGTTCGGCGGGCGGGGTGATTTCCGTAAGGATGAGGGTTTCCATCTCGTAGCCGTAGGTGACCAGCGGGGGAGCGAGGATTTTTTCCGGCAGAGGGAACTGCAGGGGACCGGCGGTGTAGCCTGCGGGCAATTGCCACTGAACCGTGGGCGCCATGCCGGAGTCTCCCGGATTCTTCCAGTAGATGTGCCAGCCGGGTGCGGGTCGAAAGCGGAGGCCAACGGTGAAAGGTTTTCCGGGTTCGATGGGTTTGGGCTCAGCGAGGAGGTCGACGGTCAGCTGGGCATCCTTGAAAAGAGGGCCGGCCGAAAGGGGGCTGGCGCCGGCCAAAGCCAGAAGCCCCACAAGCAGGACAGGCAGGGTTGGGCACGCCATGAGGTTAGGTTAAGATTATTTCGGGCCATGGAAACCGTTTCCGCCGATCTGACCAAGCAGCTGCGGGATCTGCCGCATCGGCCGGGGGTCTACCTTTTCCGGGACCGGTTTCACCGGGTGATTTATGTGGGCAAGGCGCGGGATCTGCACCGGCGGGTGAACCAGTACTTTCACCCTTCGCGAAGGTTCGGAGCCGACCTCAAGACGCGGGCGTTGCTGCAGAGCATCGCGGAGCTGGAGACCCACGTGGTGCGGAGCGAGCCCGAATCGATCCTGCTGGAGGGGCGGCTGATCAAGGAGTACCGGCCGCGCTACAATGTGAGCTTTCGGGATGACAAAAGGTTCCTGATGGTGCGGGTGGATCTGGACGAGCCGTTTCCGAAATTCCAGCTGACCCGGGCCAAAAAGGAGGACAAGGCGCGTTACTTTGGCCCGTTCGCCCACGCGGGGGCGCTGCGGCAGACCCTTTCGCTGATGCGGAAAAAGTTCGGCCTGCGTTCCTGCCGCCCGGAGATCCCCGCAGAACGGGACTACCGACACTGTCTGGACCACGTGATCCAGAACTGCAGCGCGCCGTGCATCGGCAAAATCACGCGGGCGGGGTACGCAGACCGGGTGCGGCAGGCGTGCGAGTTTCTGGAGGGGCACACCATCGAAATGCGGGAGTCGCTCAAGGAGCAGATGAAAAAGGCGGCCGGGCGGCAGGACTTCGAAAAGGCGGCCTCGCTGCGGAACCTCCTGGAGGACTTGAAGAAGACGACCCGGCCGGCGCGGAAATTTTTCCGGTCGCTGCCCAGCACGGTGGTGCCGGAGAAGGAGCTGGAGGCCTTGCGGGATGTGCTGCGGTTGGCGTCGGTACCGGCGCGGATTGAGTGTTTCGACATCTCCAACATCTCCGACACCCATAGCGTGGCCTCGATGGTGGTGTTCCGGAACGGGCGGCCGTCCAAGCCGGCCTACCGCCGGTACCGGATCCAGGGCGTGATCGGGCAGGACGATGTGGGATGCATGGCGGAGGTCATCCGGCGGCGTTGCCGGCGCCTGAAGGCGGAGGGGGTGGAACCGCCGGACCTTTTGGTGGTGGATGGAGGCAAGGGACAGCTCGGGGCGGCGGTGCGGGAGTTGAAAGAAGCGGGCTGGGCGGAGGTGCCGGCGATCGGTCTGGCGAAGCAGAACGAGGAGATTTTCCGACCGGGGCGGCCCGACCCGATCGCGCTTCCCCAGGAGCATCCGGCGGTGCGGTTGCTCCAACGGGTGCGAGATGAAGCCCACCGGGTGGCCAATGGCTACCATCAATTGCTGATGAAACAGCGGATGGAAAAGAGCGAGCTGGACGAGGTGCCCGGGGTGAGCGCGGTGCGGAAGCGGGCGTTGTTGCGCGAGTTTGGATCCGTGGAAAGGGTGGCGCAGGCTTCGGAGGGGGAGTTGGCCAAAGTGGAGGGGGTGGGGGCCAAGACCGCGAAAGAGATTGCGGATTACTTCCGAAATTCGTCCCGCCAGGAGGGTTGAGGCAGAAAGTTGGGTGAAAATTCGGTGGGATCGTAACTGCGATTCCACAGCGGGGTGGTGGAGCCCGACAGGGGAGGAACGAGCCAATCCCAGCGGCCGAACACCTTCCGGCCAGCCCGGGCCTCCGCCTGCTCAAAAGCCAAATGGGATTGGGCGGCGGAGTGGTGGTCAATCAGCCGAACGCCCGCCTGCTGGAAGGAATGGATTACCGCGCGGTTGAGTTCAACGAGGGCGCGGTCCTTCCACAGGGAACCCAGGCGGGAACGATCCAGCCGGAATCGGCGGGCCACTTCCGGCAGCAGGTTGTAACGCTCCGGATCCGCAAGGTTCCGCGCGCCGATTTCCGTTTCCATATACCAACCGCTGAAGGGGGCCGCGGGGAACCGGAGGCCGGCCATTTCCAAAAGCAGGCTGGAAACGGCGGGAACCGCAACCCAGCGCAGATCCAGCCCATCCAGGTAGGCGCCGTCGGGATGGCGGATGGGAATTTGCACGGTATCCGCCACGGGCGGCGGGAACAGGCGGGGCGGCCGGCCCGGCAGGGAAATCACCAACGGCAGCAAATCGAAGGCGGATTTCCGGCGGGGCGGTTTCCAGCCGAGGTGGAGGCAAAAATCGGTAAACTTCGCCTCCATGGGGTCACCGAGAATTTTCCCGGTCTTGGTGCGATAGCCGGCGTAGCGGGAAAGCTGGTAATTCCAGATTCTGGGCCCTCGTCCGTCCGCTCCGGCGGCGGGAAACACCGTCACGGTGGAGCGGATAGCCCCGCCATGGAAGGCGTGCCGGAGGTGCTGGAGGCATCCGGCGTAGATCTCCTCTTCGCCGACGGCGGTGCGGAGGTCGAGCAGGTCCAGCTGCTTCCAAAAATGCCGGCCGATGCAACGAACGCTGTTGCGCCAGGCCAGCTGGCAACCGGTTTTTAATTCCGAGCGGGTGAGTTCAAACCCTCCCCGGCAACGGAGGTCCCGGAGGACCCGGGCTTTCCGCGTGGCGGAGGGCCGGAGGGAGCGGGCCTCTTGGCCCAGCAGGTCAAAAAAGGCGCGGGCGGATTGGGCCGGCGAGGGCGGGTGGGTGCGACCGGTGAGGCGCAACACGGAACGCCAGCGGGAAAAGGGACAACCGGACATCTCGGGAGGTTAAATTAGGTTCCGAAGATGTCCAAGGGGGGGGCGGCCTCCCAAAGAATGCTTTTGCGCGAGGTTGGCTTTGGGAAGAGTGAGTCGCGATGAAGGAGCAACTTTCCGTGCTGGTGGTCGGGAGCGGGGGACGGGAGCACGCCTTGGGCTGGTCGTTGGCCCGGGATCCCCGGGTGAAAAAAATCTGGTTTGCCCCGGGCAATGCGGGAACGGCGGCCTTGGGGGAAAACCTGGATCTAGCGGCGACCGATCTCGAGGAAGTCGCCGGGTGGGCGGCCAAGGAAAAGCCGGGCTTGGTGGTGGTGGGGCCGGAGGCACCGCTGTGTGCCGGGTTGGCGGACCGGTTGCGGGAGCTGGGCCTGCGGGTGTTTGGGCCGGGAAAAAAAGGGGCCCAACTGGAGGGAAGTAAGTCGTTCTGCAAGGAGCTGTTGGTCCGCCAGCGAATCCCCACCGCCAAGGCGGGAAGTTTTCAAAAAGCGGAGGACGCGGTCCGATTCAGCGAGTCGCTGCCCTGCCCGCAGGTGGTGAAGGCGGATGGGTTGGCCGCGGGCAAAGGGGTGGTCATCGCGGAATCCCACGCTGAGGCGGCCACGGCCATCCGGCAGATGATGGCAGAGAAGGTATTCGGCGAGGCCGGGGCCACGGTGTTGATTGAGGAGTTTCTCGAGGGTGAGGAACTGAGCCTGCATGCGGTGACGGATGGAAAGAATCTGGTGATTTTGCCCGGGGCGCAGGATCACAAACGGGTTGGGGAGGGAGACACGGGACTGAACACCGGGGGCATGGGCGCGTATGCTCCGGCGCCCAAAGCCACGCCGGATCTGATCCGGGAGGTGAAGGACCGGATTTTGGTTCCCACTTTGCAAGGGTTGGCCCAGCAAGGGATCGAATACCGCGGGGTGCTTTATGCGGGGCTGATGCTCACGAAGAGCGGCCCGAAGGTGCTCGAGTACAACTGCCGATTCGGCGACCCCGAGACGGAGGTTCTGCTGCCGCTGATCGAGACTCCGCTTTGGGATCTGCTGGGGGCGGCGGCGGACGGGAATCTCTCCGGTTTGGCGGTGAAGATCCGCTCCGGGGCGGCGATGACGGTGGTGTTGGCGGCGCCGGGATATCCCGCCCAGCCGGTGCTGGGGCAGGCGATCCAAACGGGCAGGGATTTGCCGGACTCCTGTCTCTTTCATGCGGGCACAAAACGGGGAGCCAAGGGAATCGAGGTGGCCGGGGGTCGGGTAGTGGCGGCCACGGGTTGGGGGAAGGATTTAAAAACTGCCAAGGAAAGGGCCTATGCGCGGGCCGCGGAGGTTGATTTTGACGGAATCCAGTACCGGCGGGACATTGGCCACCGGGCCTTGGGGACGACCCAGTGAGAGTGGGATCGCAGGAAATGGCGGGAAGATATAAGGTAAAGATTCCCCGATGAAGACCCTGCGAATTCTGCTGCTACTGTTTCTGGGAATCGGGATCGGGGTGGGCGTGGCGCCTTTTCTTCCCAACCTCCAAGCGAAACTGGCTGGAAACCTAGCCAAAGTTCTCAATCGGGAGGAACGGAAGGCGGGCGCCCAGGAATCCGCGCCTGCCCGTCCGGCGGCGGTGCCAGCCCCCAAACCAGTCAGCCCGCTCAGACCGGGCGAGGCGGCGGAGATTGCGAAATTGGTCGGCTCTGACCCGGCGGCGGCAGAGGCCAATCCGGCGGCGATGACCAGGACGCTGGATCAGTCGGCGGGGAGGATGGCGATTGGCGGAGGAACGAAACTGGCCTCCCCGGACCGGCCGTGGGTGGCGGAACTTTTACCCGGACCGATTGCGTACTGGCGGGTGCGGACGATGGGGGCAACGTTGGCGGAGGCGATCGGGCGGGACTGGGCGGCGTGGCGGCAAAAAAACCCCCTGGGTGCGGTGCTGGATCTGCGGGAATGTCTGCCGGCGCAGAGTCTCGAGGCAGCCGCCGAACTGTGTGCGCTTTTTGTGACCCCCGGAGAGGTGTTGTTTTCCTGGCGGGATGGGGCGGGGAAGGAAAAGGTTTTCCGTTCGGATCGCCAGCCGCTGGGTTTGAATCCGGTCACGCCGTTGGTGGTGTTGGTGGGGCCCAGCCTGCGCGGGGCGGGCGAGCTGGTGGCCACCATCTTGCAGGAACGGGCGGGGGCGATCTTGTTGGGGCAGGCAACGGCGGGACAAACGGGGTGGCTGGCCGAATCGCGCCTTTCCACGGGCCGCTCCCTGTTTCGCCTGAGGGGCGAAATCCTTTTGCCAGGCGGGCGGGCAGGGGCGGGTCGGCCTCTGCCGCCGGACGTGGTCTTAAACGGGGCAAACTACCCGGATGTGGAGATCTGGACGGGCGGCGAGATGACGATCGCCAGCACGATCGCGGAAGTTCCCCCCATCAAGCGGACGAGGGAAGCAACCTTGCTCAACGAGGACGAGGGAGGCGGCGGAGAAACCATGTCTTTATCGTTGCCGGAGAAGGATTTAAAGGACAAGCGTCCGCCCCAAGACCGGGGTCTGCAAAGGGCTGGGGACCTGCTCCGGGCCCTTCGCAAAATGCCCCCAAGCCGGCAGGCATAGGTTGACCCGCAGGATTTTCGGGATCATTTTTTTCAGCTAGTCTTTCCCCGTGAAACGAATCGTTTTTGTCTGCACCGGAAACGTGTGCCGCAGCCCCATGGCGGAGGAACTCTGCCGCCGGGAACTGAACGGGGAGCGGGCGATTGAGGTGGAGTCGGCCGGGATTGGTGCCGTGACGGGGCAAACCCCCAGCCCGCACGCGGTGGAAGTGATGCGGGAACTGGGCAGCGACATTTCCCGGTTGCGCAGCAAGCCGATCAGTGCCGAACAGGTCCGCCGCGCCGACCATATTTTTGTGATGACCTACGGGCATCTCGACTCGCTGTTGCTGCTTTATCCGAACGCGGCCGATAAGATCTTCCTTTTGCGGGAATTTGAGCCGGGCCTCTCTCCCGAAGAGCGGGAACTGGATGATCCCATCGGCCACTCCAAGGAAATCTACCGCGCCTGCCGGGACCAGATCCGCGAATCCATTCCCCATATTTTGGAGGTGGTCCGGAACGGCAAGTTGCCGGCGGCTGCCGGCAGCAGCGCTGCCCGGCTGACGGTGGGCTTGGGGGGCGATGCCACGGCCCGGATTCTTTTGGCGGAGGCGACCGAGGTGCTTCGCCGGGAGGGTTGTGCGACCCTGAGCCTCCCCGCCAATGATGTGGCCGAGTATCCGGAAATTGCCAAAGCGGCCGCGGAGGCGATCACCGAGGGCAGGATCCAGGGCGCGGTGCTGGTGGGGCGGACGGGGATCGGGCTGGCGATGGCGGCGAACCGTTTTCCCAAGGTGCGGGCGGTTTCCGCCGACACACCCGAAGCGGCGCGGAAGGGCCGGGAACGGTACGATGCGAATGTGCTTTGCCTGGGGGCGGATGATCTCGGCGCCTCGGATGCGCGGGCCTGTGTGCAGGCCTGGATCACCGGCTCCTTCTCGGCCGGACGGTTTCAGGGACGGGTGGAACGGTTGGCTGCTTTGGGCGGGCCCGGTCGGGGCGAGGCGGTCGGGCCGGATTTGGCGCGGACCGACCCCGCGGTGGCCGAGGCGGTGCGGCGGGAACATCGGCGGCAGGCGGAGAACATTGAGCTGATCGCCTCGGAAAACTTCACCAGTCCGGCGGTGATGCAGGCGCAGGGCAGCTGTCTGACCAACAAGTATGCGGAGGGGTATCCGGGCCGGCGCTGGTACGGGGGCTGCGAGCATGTTGACGGGGTGGAGCAGGCGGCCATCGACCGGGCCAAGGAGCTTTTCGGTGCGGAACATGCCAATGTGCAGCCCCATTCCGGGGCGACGGCCAACTCGGCGGTCTACTTCGCCTTCCTCAAGCACGGGGACAAGATCCTGACGATGGATCTGGCCCACGGCGGGCATCTGACCCACGGCCATCCCAAGAACTTCTCGGGGATGTTCTACACCGTCCGGCATTACGGGGTGCAGGAGAAGACGGAGTTGGTGGATTACGATTCGTTGGAAAAGGCGGCGCAAGAGTTCCAGCCGAAAATGATCACGGTGGGGGCCTCGGCCTACCCGCGCATTCTGGATTTCGCGCGGATGCGGGAGATCGCCGACAAGGTCGGAGCGCTGCTGTTTGCGGATATTGCGCACATTTCCGGCCTGGTGGCGGGCGGGGTGCATCCGAGCCCCGTCCCCTTTGCGGATTTTGTGACGACGACGACCCACAAAGGCCTGCGCGGGCCACGGGGTGGGATCATCCTGTGCAAGGCGAAGTACGCCAAAGAAATTGATTCGATGGTGTTCCCGGGAGTGCAGGGTGGGCCGCTCATGCACGTGATCGCGGCCAAGGCGGTCTGTTTCCTGGAGGCGCTCAAGCCGGAATTCAAAGCGTACCAGGCGCAGGTGGTGCGGAACGCGCGGGCCCTGGCGGAAGGGCTGAAAAAAAACGGCTACCGGATTGTATCCGGAGGAACGGACAACCATCTGATGTTGGTGGATCTGCGGCCGGCGGGGATGGACGGCAAGGTGGCGCAAGAGGCGCTCGACCATGCCGGGATCACCGTGAACAAGAATTCCATCCCGTTCGACACCGCCTCGCCGATGCGGCCCTCGGGCATCCGGCTGGGGACGCCCGCGATGACGACACGCGGGATGCGGGAGTCGGAGATGTTCGACATTGCCAACCTGATCCACCAAGCGCTGCAGCAGCGCAACGACCCGGCGGGGCTGGAGGCGGTGCGGGGCGAAGTCCGGAAGCTGACGGCCCGTTTCCCGTTGCCGGCCTGAGGCGGGCCGGTTGCAGGCGCCCGCGGATCTGCAGGTCATCGGCGCCGAGCTGGCGATCCGCTGGCCGGATGGAAAAGAGAGTTACCTGGCGCTGGAGGAGTTGCGCAAACGGTGCCCGTGTGCGGCGTGCTGCGGGGAGCCGGGGCTGACAAAACCAATTCCTGGGGCAGGGGACAGGTTGAAGGTGGAAAGTTTCCGGCTGAAGGGAATGCAGACGGTGGGCGGATACGCGATCCAGCCCACGTGGGAGGATGGGCACGGGACGGGGATTTATTCGTGGGAATACTTAAGAAAAATCACGGCCTCCGGGTAAGGAGCCTGGTTTTTCGTGAACGTGAACGTGAAGGTGAAGGAAAGTTCAGCCGCGGCGGGGAGGGGGGAGATTTTTGCGTGGTGTTGGTATGATTTTTCCAACAGCGCGTTTGTGACGGTGGTGGTGACGGTGGTGGGAGGGGTGTTTTTCACCCAACTGGTCTGCGGTGGCAAGAAGGGGGCGGAATTTCTCTGGGGGACCGCGCTTTCAACCGCGGCCGCCGTGGCGATGGTGGCAGGTCCGCTGTTGGGAAGATGGGCGGACCGCAAGGCGGCCAAGAAACCGCTGCTGGTGGGATTGACCTTGGTCTGTGTGGCGGCGACCTCGTTGATGGGGTTGCCCGTTTGGGGCGTGGCGGCGGTGATTGGACTGGTCGTGGTGGCGAATGCCGCCTTTCTGCTGGGAGAAAATCTGGTGGCGGCCTTCTTGCCGGAGCTGGCCCCGCCGGGAAAGAGGGGAAAGATTTCGGCGTACGGTTGGGGATTTGGGTATGTGGGCGGGTTGGCCTCGCTGGGGCTGGCGCTCTGGATCCTGAGCGGGGCGGAGGGATCGGCGCGGAAGGTGTTTCCGGCCGTGGCGGGATTCATGTTGCTGGCAGCTTTGCCGACGATCCTTTTTTTGAAGGAGCGGGCGAAGCCAGGCCGGGGTGCGGCCACCGAACCGGACGGGCGGGCGGTGTGGAATACGATCCGGGAACGGCCGGAGCTGCGGCGCTTGTTGTTGGGGCTGGGGGCTTCGCTGACGGGGCTGAGCGCGGTGGTGGGTTTCGCTTCGATTTACGCCACCCAGGAGAT
>VHDM01000039.1 GCA_016876055.1 Verrucomicrobiota bacterium | reverse complement strand
TGGCCATGGCCTCGGCGAAAGCCTGCTCCGCTTTAGCCAACGCCTCCGGGTCTTCCTCATTTGGCAACTGGTCCAAAATCTTTTTCCACTTCTCCACTTCCTCTTGCAGCGTGCGCTCCAAAGTTACAGCCCGGGCCTTGGCCTCCAGCAAGGCGTTGATCGCCGCCACGGCGGTTGCCCTTTCCACTTTTTTTCCCGGGCCCGGCGCCGGAGTCAGTCGAGCCATGATCCTGTCCTTGGGAACTTTCTTTTCCGCACCGCCGGGCTCAATCAGCACCACCGCGCCGTCCTCCGCCGAATTTTTTTCCTTTTCCACCAGCACCATTTCATGAACTTCATCCGCTCTCGATGGCTCGAGGAGATACACCCGCAACTCCGCCCACCCCAAGCCCGCGGTCAGCCACCAGTAGGCCGCCGCCCCCATTGCGCCCCGGCGCCAGCCTCCGCCTCTCAACGGCAAAGTTTCTGGGCGGCCGCGGCGATGTCCTTTGGTCCCATCCCGAAATGCTCGTACAGCTCCCGTGCGCTGTAGGCGGACCGCCCAAATTCCCCCTTCATGCCGATCGCCGCACTCCTCACATCGACCCCCGCAAGGTTCAGGGCGTGAACGAGCATCGCCCCCATTCCGCCGACAATCTGATGATCCTCGGCTGTGACTAGTTTTCCGCCGACCTCCGCGACGACCGGGCGTATCGTGGCCAGATCGGGTCGATTCACAAACGGGCTATCGATCACGGCCGCTTGTTTGCCGCCTTTCGCCAGCAACTCCGCCGCCTCCAGCGCCAGCGGGACCATGGGACCGCACGCCACGATCACCACATCCTTGCCCTTGCGAAGCACCTCCGCCTTGCCCCAAGGATATCCGTTTGGCCGCTCCCCGATCCTTGACGGAAAATCTTCACGGCCGGCAAAAAAGATCGCGCTTTCCCCGTCCTGGCCGGCCTGCCTCTCTTTGGCCAAACGCCGGAAGGCCTCCAGCATCAAAGCGTCGGCTTGTTCGGAGCAGCTCGCCGCAATGGCCAGGGTGTGGGGAATCGAGGAGACGGCGGCAAAATACGTCGTGGCTTCGTGCGAAGCTCCGTCAGCCGCATCCTGGAATCCCGCATGGGTGAACGCCCCCACGACCGGCCCTTGGGATAACGCCGCCATGATGATCGGCAGGTTGCCCTTGGTGATGCCGAATTGCGAAAACGTGTCCGCCACCGGTAGGAACCCGGTCTTCGCCAACCCGGTGCAGGTGCTGACCATGTTCGCCTCGGCCACGCCGACATCGAAGGAGCGACCCGGGACCGCCTTTTGAAACGCCGCCACCCCCGTGGACCCGGGCAGGTCGGCGCTGATCGAAACCACCGGTAGTCCTTCCTCGGCCGCCCGGGTCATCGCCCGCGCAAAACCCGCCTGCACTTTTTCTTTTTTGAGGGATGGGCCGGCGGATGGGGTGGCCGTTTGTTTGGCTGCCTGCTTTTCCTCCCAGGCTTGGCGGAGCGACTGGGCCCACGCGGCCAAGTCCGCCGGGGTTTTTCCGCCGGTGATCTCGTGGACGAACTCCACGATTTTCTCGCCATCCTTCAGCGGAAACCCGTGTCCCCCGGACGAGCTCCTTTCCGTCTCCTTGACGCCAAATCCCTTGATGGTTTTCACCCATAGGCAAACGGGGCGGCGTGGGTCGCCCTTCGCCTCCGTCACCGCCTGCTCGATCGCCAAATAAACTTTCTGAAGATCCTGGCCCTCCGGCACGTGACGGACATTCCAGCCGAGCGGCGCCAACGCCGCAAACGACGGCTCCATCGCAAAACTGTCCTTGGAAATGCGGCCAGAAAGCTTGGTGTCGTTGTCGGACACCACCAGTACAAACGGGTTAATTTCCCCGCGCCCGGCCATACCCGGAATCGCCGCCAGCGCCTCCTTGGCCTCACCCTCCATGCAAGCCGCATCGGAAATCACGCAGAACGTGAGACGGTCGCGCTTCGCCAGGTGGTCGCCGAGCGCCAATCCTTGGGCCACGGGAATGCCGGAGCCGAGCGGGCCGTTGCTGATAAAGACGCCTTCGGGATTCAGGTGGCTCTCGCCGTGTCCGGTTAGCTTGCTGTGGATGCTCCGGAACTTTTTTAGATCCTCAAAGGTCAGGCCATCAAAACCGTACTGGGCCCGCAGGGCATAGACCCCGTTTTCCGTGTGACCGGCATCGTTCACAAAGTTGTAGGCCTCGTGCCACGGCCGCCCTTTCACCGCGAACATGATCCCGTGAATCGCCGACATGATTTCGGCCAAGGCCGCCGGCCCGCCCCAATGACAAGCCGCCCCACCAATCACTGCATGCGTGTCCATCAGGGCGACAAGCGCGCGGGTCATCACCGGGTCGGCCAGGGTCACTTCCTGTCCGGCCGCATTCTTGACCTTCACGGGATACTTCGGACCTTGGGTCGGCGTCGGGGCCAGCCGGTTGGGAAGGCGGAGCGGCCGCAAGGGGGGAGCCTCCACCGTTTTCACGGGTCCGACTTCAGTGGCCATGCTGCGGCTCCTTGGAAAATTTTGTATTCAAAGGGGCGAGGAGCGTATCGGCAGGCCCGCCGCTTTGGCAAGGCTCAGGCTCCGGCGAGGCGGGCAGAACCGGGGGAGATCTCCAGAATAACCCACTCCCCCCCCCTCTGCACCGGTCGATCATGAGCCGTGGCGTATAGGACCTGGGTGGCTCTTGGCACCGCTTTCCAAAAGGCTTCCCGCCGGTCGGCGTCCAGCTCCTTCAGCGCATCGTCCATCAGAAGAACCGGCGTTCGTTTTCGCTTCTCGCGGATCAGTTCCAGCTCGGCCAAACGGACTGCCAGGCAGCCCGTGCGCCGCTGTCCCTCGGAGCCAAACTTCGCAAGACTTTTGCCAGCCAGGCTGAATTCCCAGTCGTCCCGTTGCGGTCCGGCCAGATTCAGCCCCCTTTCCCGCTCTCGGTCCCATAGCCGGTCCCGCTCAGGTCCCGGGGCTGGGATTCCCTCGGCCGGTTGATACCGCACCGCCAGTTTTTCGTTCGTCCCCACCAAGCTCCGGTGGGCCCGGTCCAAATAGGGGAAAAAGGCTTCCCCCAGGGCACCGCGTGCCGGCCGAAGAATTTCACCCAGCTCCGCCAATTGGGTGGTCCAGGCCTCCCACTCATCCCGTGTCGGCTTGGCTTGCCGCAAAAGCGATCCGCGCTGCCGCGTGATCTCTTTCAGCCGGCGCAAATCCGCCAACCGGTGCGGCTCCAGCTCCGCCAACAGCAGATCGAATCCTGCCCTGCGCTCGCCCGCACCCCCGTCCAACATGATGGTGTCACCTCCGTGGGCCACCACCGCCAGCGCCCGCCCCCAAAACTCATCGGTGGTGGCACCGGCCCGGCCGTCGATCTCCAGCTCCCTCCCCTCCCCGCGCCAAACCGCCGCCAGCCGCACGGGCCCCGCCTCATCGGCCCAAGATCCTTCCACGCGCCAGCCCGCGGCCCCGGTACGGGTCAGATCACGCAAAGCGCCCGTGCGGAAGGATCGTAGTCGGGCCAAAAGCGCGACCGACTCCAAGATGCTGGTTTTACCGCGGCCGTTGGCGCCGGCCAACAACACCCGCGGGCCGAGTTCCTCCAATTCGAGGGATGGGTGGCAGCGAACCGAGTTGAGGCGGAGGCGGCGGAGCACGCCGGCCGGCTCAGGCCGTCCGCATGGGCATGATCACATACAGGAACGGCTTGCTGTAACGGATCACCCCGGGGCTGAGCTCATCAATAAAATCGAAATGAACCGTGTCCCCCTCGATGTTTTTGAGCGGGTCGGCCAGAAACTCCGGGTTGAAGGCCATGGTGAAATCCTTGCCCTTATACTGAACCGGAATGGCTTCGCGTGCCTCGCCCACATCGGGGGTGTTGGCGGCGATTTCGAGGTTGTTCTTGGTGAAGGTTAACTTGACCGAGTTGGACTTCTCGCTGGAGAGCAGGGCCACGCGGCGGACGGAGTTCAGGAAGAGTTCCCGCTCCAGCGTCACCCGCTCTTTGGCTTCTGCGGGGATCACCTGCCGATAATTGGGATAGTTCCCCTCCACCATTTTGGCGGCAATCAGGGTCGAGCCGAACTGGAACAGGATCTGGTTTTCCAGAACTGCAAAGGCTAACTCGTCTTTGTCGGCCAGTTGGCGCTGCAACTCCAACACGGCCTTGGCCGGTAAAATAAACTCCCGCTCCCCGGACTTCGGAAAATCCAGTTCTTGGTCCGCTAAGGCCAAGCGGCGGCCGTCTGTAGCCACCAGGGTGAGTTTTCCATCTTTCAGACAAACCAGGAGGCCGTTCAGCACGTAGCGCTTCTCGTCGGCCGACATGGCATAGGAAACCCGTTTGATCAGCTCCTTGAGAACTTTCTGCCCAATTTTGTAAATCGGGTTCTTGTCGCCCCCTTTGGCCGGAAAATCCGGGATGGCGGGAAATTCCTCTTCCGGCATCCCCATAATCCGAAAAAAGGCGGCCCCGCAGCGGATGGTTGCGCCCATCTTGCTGTCGACATCGAGGGTGAGCTCCTCCGAAGGCAACTCCCGGATGATGCTGAATAGACGGCGGGCCGGCAGGGTGACGGCCCCCGGTTTCTCCACCCCCGCCTCACAGGAAGTGCGAATGCCGATGTCCAAATCGGTGGCGGCCACGGTCAGGGAGGATCCGGAACCACGCAGGAGCAGGTTATTGAGGATGCCGATGGGCGTGCGGGTGCTGACGATATTCTGCACGGAGGAAAGGGCCAACAGGAACTTTTGCTTCTGCAGAACGAGCTTCATAACGCTGGAGTCAGATGATTGGGATAGGAGAGGAAAGAATCAAGTACACCTTAATCATCATAGCGTGGATAAGTGAAGAGAATCGGCACAACTTCCACATCTTGAGTTTCTTGTAGGTTGGATAAGGCGTGGATAGTTTGAGTTTTGACCTCACCTTGTTGGTGTTCCCCGAAAATTCTCACGGTCAACCCCGCCGGCTTATTCCCATGTTCACAGTCCGCCGGAATTGGTCTCTGTAGCGGTTGGCAAAGTGGGAGCATCTGGTGATTTCCACCAAAACAACCCGGGGCAAGCAGGTAAACAACGGCGAATAAAAGGCGGGCACACGGGTTGGTCCATGGAGCGGATGATTTCCCGCAGGACCGCGCGGGAGCGGAGCCGCGAAAAACGCGGGACGTAAAAACCAAACCTGTTGACACCGCTGGGGCGCACCAACCGCTCCCTTCCGAGGAGACGAAGGGGAGCGGCAGCTTTTTTCCGGGGTCCCGGCCTGCTTCAGGCCTGACAGAGGAATTTAGCGGTCGGCGGGCTCCTCGAGCTTATGGGTCAGCATGCCGACCATTTGCTGAAGGCGATCATCACTTTGCATGCGTGAGGTGATCGTCTTGCAGGCGTGGAGCACGGTGCCGTGATCCCGCCCGCCAAACGATTCACCGATCTCCTGCAGGCTCTTGCCGGTCATTTTTCGGCTGAGGTACATGGCCACCATCCGCGGCAGGGCAATATGGGCCGGGCGGCGTTTGCTGGTCATGTCGGCAACGCGAAGATCGAAGCCTTCGGCCACCCGCCGCTGGATCAGCTCGATGGTGACAATCGGTTTGGTCTCCTGCTGGATGAAGTCCTTGAGGAGTTCCTCCACTTGTGCCGGCGTGATGTGCCGGTCATGCAGGGCGGCCCAAGCGGCGACGCGGTTCAGCGCGCCTTCCAACCGACGGACATTGGTCTTCACCCGTTCGGCAATGAAGTGAAGGACGGACTCGCCGAGGCGGACCTGCATGGAGGCGGTTTTTTTCCGAAGAATGGCCATGCGGGTCTCAATATCGGGTGACTGCAGTTCCGCGCTCAGGCCCCATTCAAAGCGGGACACCAGGCGCTTTTGCAGGTTGGCCACCTCTCCGGGAGGGCTGTCGCTCGAGAGCACAATCTGGCGATTTCCGTCGAACAGGGCGTTGAAGGTGTGGAAAAATTCCTCCTGCGAACGATCCTTGCCGGCAAAGAACTGGACGTCGTCGATCAGCAGGGCGTCAGCCTGCCGGAACCGGCGGCGGAATTTCACCAGCTCGCCATGCTGGATGGCTGAAATGAACTCGTTGGTGAACTGCTCGGAGGTCACGTAGACAATTTTTGCCCCCTTCTTCTTGTGCACAATCCGGTGGCCGATCGCGTGCAACAGATGGGTCTTCCCCAGCCCGACGGAACCGTGGATGAAAAGAGGGTTATAGGTCCGGGCGGGGGCGTCAGCCACGGCCTGGGCGGCGGCGTGGGCAAACTGGCTGTTCACCCCAGCCACAAAAGAGTCAAAGGTGTACCGGCTGACAAGTTCCCCGGAAAAAGGCTTGGACTTCTCTTTTCCCTCCGCCTGGAGGAGTTGATCCTCGGCAGTCGGCAAGGGGCGGTCTTTGGACCCCACGATCTCAAAGCTGATCTTCACCTCCCGGCCCATGGCCAAAGTGGCACACTCCCTCAACTGGTTAAGGTAGTTCTCCTCGATCCAATACTGGTAAATGGCGTTTTCCACCCCCAAGACCAGTCGACCCGAGTCATAACTTAGGGGCAGGATCGATGAGAACCAGCGGTTCAGGGCATCGGGGGATATTACTTTTTCAAGCTCGCGGCATACCTTGACCCAGACTTCCGGGGGATTATTCATGATTTCGTCGTCTCCATTTATTTTTTCGAGGGGGGCGAGGATCATTCTCGCCCGCCAAAAATTCGGCAAGCGGAATTTTCTATTTTGGAAAAAATTTTTTTTACGACAACGCTTGACAAACATTTGCGCCATAAAAAACCCGTTTTTCCCTCGATAAACCGCCCAACAAAAGATTTGCGCGTGCCCGCAACCGCCGCGGAGCTAGAAGGAAATGTAATGCCGGCTGCACCCACCATTGTCTGGTTTCGCCGCGATCTGCGCGTTTCCGACCACACGGCCCTCCACCGCGCGGCTCAAAGCGGGACTCCGGTGGTGCCTGTTTTTATCTTCGATCCTGCAATTTTGGGTGCTCCGGAGACCGGCGCCCGCCGCACCGCCTTCCTTTTGGAGGCCCTCCAAAGCCTGGCGGCCAATCTGGAGCACCTTGGAGCCAAGCTTCTCTACCGCAGGGGACCTCCCGAGAAGGAGTTGTTGGCCGTCGCGCGGGAGACCGGAGCCAAAAAAATCCTCCTGAACAAGGATGTGGAGCCGTATTCACGCAAACGCGATGAAAAGGTCGCCCGAATGGCGAAAGAAGAGGGTCTTGAGATAGAGGCGTGCGACGATTTAATGATTCAAAGCCCCGGAAAAGTCCAACGGGCCGCAGGCGGTCCTTACACGGTTTTTACTCCCTACGCGCGGGCCGCTTTGGCGATTCCGCCCTCGGATCCCCTGCCGCGCCCCGCAAAACTCACCGGCCTTTCCAAGGGAAAAGGCATTCCTTTGCCCGAATTGAGGAGTCTGGGCCTGGCCCCTTGCGATATTCCCGTTCCTCCTGCCGGCGAGAAGGCTGCCCAACAGCTCCTCAAGGACTTCGTCTCAAAAAATCTCCGTCGCTATGAGGCGATCCGCAATTTCCCCCTGGCGGACGGCACTTCCAGACTCTCCCCGCATCTGCGCCTCGGCACCATCTCGGTCCGGACAGTTTTGGCGGCCGCGCGACGCGCCCGGGCCGACGACCCCTCGGCCAAAAAGCAAATCGACGTTTTCATTTCGGAATTGATCTGGAGGGATTTCTATAAGCAGATCCTCTGGGAATATCCGCATGTGGCCGAAGGCTCTTTCCGGAAGGAGTACGACCGGGTGGAGTGGGAAAACCGGAAAGACCTGTTTCAGGCCTGGTGTGAGGGCCGGACCGGATTTCCCATCGTGGATGCCGCCATGCGCCAACTCAATCAAACCGGTTGGATGCACAACCGTCTGCGCATGATCGTGGCCTCCTTCCTCACCAAGGACCTGCTGGTCTCCTGGCAATGGGGGGAGCGCTATTTCATGCAGCAACTTTTCGACGGCGACCTCGCCGCCAACAACGGGGGCTGGCAATGGGCCGCCGGCACGGGTACGGATGCCCAGCCCTATTTCCGCATTTTCAATCCCACCAGCCAGGCCGAGAGGTTTGATCCGGACGGCAAATTTATCTCCCGGTATGTGCCGGAAGTGGATTCCCTGAAATATCCCGCTCCCATCGTTGACCACGCCCGCCAGCGGGTCCGCGCGCTGGCCATGTACAAGCAAGCGCGCGGCTAAACGGTGGGCGGGGCCCTCGCCCTTCATGCGCCAGACCGAGGGGGAAGGGAAACCTAGAGGGTCTGCAGGAAACGGACCAACTGCTCGCGGTTGGGACTTGTGGCGTGACGGACGTAGAACCCGGAAGCCGCCACCGCCAGTTGCAGCGAATGGGCCAGACCCAACCCCAGCAGGCGCCCGATCGCAAAGCCGGCATTGAAGTGGTCGCCAGCCCCGGTGCTGATCTTCGGTTTGGAGGTGTAGGGCCCGTTGACGAACACCTCCTCCTCCGCATTGGCGGCGCAGGCGTACTGGATCGGATGGATGACCACGGAGGCCACGCCCATTTTTTCTCGGATCGCCCCGGCGAGGGAGGCGTAGCCCTTTGGGTTCTTGGCGGCGCCCTTTAAACGGAGCACCTTGGCCACATGCAGCGCTTCGCTCTCGTTGAGGCCGAGGGTCACGTCATTGTCGGCCTGGAACTCCGCAATAATTTTCAGGGCGGCCAATAGGTCGGCCTCGATCCGTTTCGCCGGGTCAGCCAGATCAAAAAACATATGTTTCCGTTTGCCCGCCTTCACCGGCTTGTATTCGGTGAGGAGCTTTTTCCAGATGGCCGACATGTGCGGCAACATCGTCCAGTTGACCATTCCCACAAAGTCGGACGAGGACCATAGCTTCTGGACGAGCTTGTCACCCAGTCGCTTGACGATCGTTTCCCAATTGGCGTCCTGCACGGAAGCGTGCTGGCCGAGCATGATCTTACCGTCGTGAAACTCGAGAGCCGAGGTGAGCGCCGGCTCGGCGAAGGAGTGAACCTTGGCGCGCTTGGCAAATTCTTCGAAGACGGGATGAACCTTGGGATAGCCACACATGCCCAGGTATTCCACGGGCGCTCCCAGGGTGGACATGGCGAAGGCCATCAGCGGGCCATTGCCACCGATTTTTTCCATGGTGGGGACAACCTCAAAATTGGCGCTTTTGCCGGCGGCCTCGCCCACTTTTTTGGCAAAGGGCTTGATGGAGGTGTAGGGAAGATATTTGGTTGCCGTCTGGCGCTGCTCGACAACCTGCAGGATGGTGTCGAGGAACCCGTCGAAACCGAGCAGGCAGGTGAATTTGAGCAGTTGAGCGCGGGAACCGATCAGTCGCTCCGCTGTTTGTCGGGCCAATCTGGAGTCAGTCATAGCCTGTGGTTATACCTTGTGGGAGAGAAATTCACAAGCCAAACCCGCGCCCTCGCAAAGGGCGGTTGCCTTTCCCGGCGCGCCTGCGCATCCCAAAGGGCGCATGGCCAACATCGTTTACTTTGATCTGGAGACCCAGAAAGTGGCCGCGGAGGTCGGGGGCTGGGCTCATATCGACAAGATGGGGTTGGCCGTGGCCGTCCTGTATCATTCCGACCGGGACGCGTACGCCGTGTATTTGGAAAAAGATGCCGACAAGCTGATCCAGGATCTTCGCCGGGCCGACCTGGTGGTCGGGTTCAATGTTCTGCGGTTCGATTACACCGTTCTGTCTGCCTACTCGGTCTTTGATTTCTCCACCGTGCCCACCTTGGATCTCATGGTGAGCCTGGAGGAAAAGATTGGGCACCGGGTCGGCCTCGATGCCGTGGCGGACGCCACCTGCGGCGTGAAAAAAACTTCTACCGGCATGGAGGCGATCCAGTGGTGGCGGGAGGGATCGCGGGCCAAGGTGGCCGAATACTGCTGCTACGATGTGAAGGCCACCAAATTGGTCCACGAGCATGGGGTCCGGCACGGCCGGGTCGCCTACGTCAGCCACAAGACGATGTTGAAGCAGTATGTAAAAGTGGACTGGGCCACCATCGGCCCCGTCCAGCCGCTTCTCTCCGCCCCCTTCGCCGCCGCGGCGTAACTTTGTAGGGCCGCGCTCCGTCGCGGCCACGAACATTATTTTTCGAAAATCCGTTTCGTCGCCTCGTGTCGGGCTGCAAACATCTTTTTCAGCATCAGTTTGATCCCGGGCACCAGTACCAGACCCGCGGCCCCGCCTGGCGGGAGAAACTCAATCCGGTCGACGAGCCCGGTGGTTCCGTCCGGCGCCTGCCAAAACTCGTGCAGGTGCCGCCAGAACGGGAACGGCCCCCTCACCGACTCGTCCAAAATGGAGGCCTTGGCCGGGGTTCCCGAAAAATCCTCCACCGCCCCCACTTTGACCTCCCAGGCCTGGGGAACCCCGAAAGAGGCCACTTTCAGCCTCAAGGTCGCCCCTGAAGTCAGCCTCTCGGGTCCCTCAAGCGAAAGCACCTTCACCCATGGCGGATTCACCCGCGCGATGTTTTTCGGCTGCAAATGAAATGCAAAAACTTCCCGCGCCGCCGC
>VHDM01000038.1 GCA_016876055.1 Verrucomicrobiota bacterium | reverse complement strand
GGCACCGCGATCTTTGCGCACGAAACCGTCCGCGTCGCCAAACCTCAGGACACCGGAAATCTCCACGGTCTGGCCAAGGCCTACATCGCCGCCAAGCAGATGTCCAAAGCCCGCGATACCTACCAGGCAATCCTGAACCTTAACTCTGCCGATGGCGAAGCGCTCAAGGGCATGAAAGATGCCAGTGCTCTCGTCGCCACTCAGGAAGGCGGCTGGGAAAAATCCAGCGACTTCCGTGAATCCCTAAAAAGCAAGGAGGAATCCCTCGCTCTTGAATCTGCCGGCAAGGTCGTCAAAACCGCGGAAGCGATCGTGGAACAGCTCGCCCGGCTCCACGACCAGTTTGAAAAAGAGCCGCAAAACGTCAACCTCGCCAAGCAAATCGCCGAGCTGTGCGAGCTCCAAGGTTCCTTTGACCACGCCTTGCAATGGTTCCAGTTTGCCTACGATCTCACCCAAAAGTCTGACCCGACTCTAGAAAAGAATGTCTTCCGTCTGCGCCTGCAGCAGTTGGATGTCGAACAGGATCAGGCCCGTGCTTCCGGTGCCGGCAGCGCCGCCTTGGGCGAAATTGAGGCCCGCCGCAAAGCCATCACGCTAGAAAGCGCTCGGGAGCGAGTCGCCCGCTATCCCAACGACCTCAACTATCGGTTTGAGCTTGGCGAAGCCCTCGTGGGTAACGGCCTTTACAAGGAAGCCGTGCCGGAACTCCAACAGGCCCTCCGCCAACCCTCCGTCCGACACAAAGCCCTTATCCTTTTGGGACAGTCTTACCATCGTCGGAACATGCTCGACCTCGCCGCCAAGCAGTATGCCGCCGCCGCCTCGGAGATCGTGGCCATGGATGCCACGAAGAAGGATGCCATCTATTCGCTGGGCATCGCTCTTGAGGAGATGGGGAAAAAGCCCGAAGCGTTGGATGAGTTTAAAAAGATTTACGAGATCGATAGCCAGTACCGCGACGTGGCCGAACGCGTCGAGTCCGCCTACCAGCGGACCTCCTAAAAGGCGAAGGCCGGGCGGCATTCCCCGCCCGGCCCCCGTTCCGCGGAACCCATAAGCCGGATTCTGGACCCCGCCGGATTTCTCCGGCGGCTTGGCAGCCATTTCTCTGATCCGCCTTTCGGCGAATCCCACCGGCTGCCAAAGCAACCGGTGATGCGGCTCCAACCCGGGGACGTCCCGCTTGCGCGGGACGGGCGGATCACCCGTCTCCCCTGCTCGGCCTTGCACCCTCCGGGGTTTGTCCCTCCGCCAGTTACCCGGCACAGGGGTGGGCTCTTACCCCACCGTTTCACCCTTACCCCGCATCACCGAAGCGACGCAGGGCGGTCTGTTTTCTGTGACACTTTCCGTCGGTTGGGGGTCACCCCCGAACCGCCCCCGGTTGCCCGGGGCGGAGTATCCTGTGGTGTCCGGACTTTCCTCCCCCGACCCCGTTTCCAGAGCCAGGAGCGACTGCCCAGGTTCCAAAAGTATCTTATCCAGAAAGCCCCTCAACCGCAACCTGGCAGGATACCCGACAGCCCATGTGTTTTTACCCGCTCCTTGTGTTATTCCATCCAGTTCAGTGGATTCCAAGTGAACAGCAGGATAATTTCGAAGACCAAGACAATTAAAAACGTTGGGATGATTAGGGTCAGGGCTAACCCCACCACCAGCGGGAGGCGAGGATCCTGCGTCCGGCGCTTGGCCACCTGGGCACCAACTGCGACTGCGATTCCCAAAGCCAAAATCGATCCGGTTACGACCATGCCCTATTTTGGGATTCCGGGACGCCCCAGGCAAGTTATCCCCTCCCAATCAAAAAAATTTTTTGTAAACCCCCCACTCGAGGTCTCATGGTTTAAATACTCCAACCCAGCGACCGATGGCGTCCTTTAACGAGGCCCGCCTTGGCTTGCTTCCTCAGGCCCCAAACTCAGGTCAATCGACCGGGTTGCCTTTTTTGTCAATCGTTCGGGATTTCCCCTCCAGCCGGACCGTCGCCCGGCCGTTGCGAAAATCGGAGGCCTCCTCAAAATTAGGCTGAATCACCATGGCCCCTTGGCTGTCGATGTAACCAAATTTTCCCGTGATCCGGTCTTCCAGCTGCACCCGGGCCAAGCCGTCGGAAAAGGTCCCCGCCCAAGCATATTTCTTTTCAAAAGGCCGCGACCCATCCGGCTTGATATACAGCCAAGTCTCCTTATCGCCCGGGGCACCACCTTTTTGCACCGGGGCCAGTCCACCGGAAAAGGCTCCGACCTGCTCGTACTCCGGTTCCACCACCATTTTGCCCTTTTTGTCGACAAACCCCCATTTGGATCCGTCCTTCACACCGCCCAATCCTTCCTGGAAGGGCCGGGCCCAATCGTAATCGGCCTCAATGGCCCAACGCCCTTGCCGGTCGATATAACCAAACTTTCCGGTCAGGCGGTCCCCCTCGCTCGCAGGGGCCAAACCTTCGGCAAAATCACCCGCCCAGGAAAAGCGTGCCGGGATTTTCCAAGCCCCATCTGTCCCCAAGTAGCCCCAGGTGGTTCCCTCCCGGGCGGCCGCGAGTTCCTCGAAAAAACCCCTGACTTCCATAAACTTTGGTTCGACCAACCAAGTGCCATCCAGTGCGCGCAGCCCCCATTTGCCACTTTCCCCTTTCATGGGAGCCGCGCCCCCGAGAAAAAGATGGGCTTCGGGGGTGTCCTCGGCGGCCTGCAGGCAAATGGCCAGGCCTAGGCAGACCCATCCCAGAACAAAACGCTCCATGCTCTCGGGCTAGAATCCCTGCGAGCCAGGTCAAGGGGAAGCTGGCGCTTTTCCACAAAGTTCGGATGATAAACCCGGATGAAGCGAGCCCTCTTTCCCCTTTTCATATTGTTGGCGTTCTGGGGCACCAGGGCCTTGGCTCAGGACAACTACTACGGCTCCGCCACCTACACCCCCCAGCAACTACACGAGCTTCTTGTCGGGCAAAACCGCAACACGGTTCTCCAAACCTTTGGCCGTATGCCCAATTTCATCCGCGGGCATGACTGGTTTTATGAAAGCGTTGCCGTCTACGTGCCGGAACGCGATCAATATTACACCTTGGCCGTGGTCTGTTTTTCTCAAGCCGATGAGAGGGTCTGGCAAGTTGTTTGCTACCCGCATTGAAACCGCTCCCCATTCGGCTAGTTTTTTGTCATGTTCCATTTTCGCCGCCGCGCGCTTAGCTCAGGGGTAGAGCGGCTGCTTTACACGCAGTTGGTCGGAGGTTCAAATCCTTCAGCGCGCACCCTCATCTTTCTTTCCTTATGGCTGGCCCTGCCGGTCCAGACCCGGGCGGACTCAGCGCCTCCCCCCGGCGTCGGCCCTGTCTACGTTCTTCCTGTCCAGAAAGAGATTCAGAAGGGGCTCGTCTACATCGTCCGACGCGGCGTGAAGGATGCCATGGAAAATAAGGCTTCCGCCCTTGTCATCGACATGGACACCCCTGGTGGCGAAGGCCAGGCCATGAAGGAAATCATGGCCATCCTTGCCAAGTTCGAACCTTCCGACCGCACCTTCACCTATGTCAACAAAGAGGCTTTTTCCGCCGGCGCGTTTATTTCCGCCGCCACCCGTCATATTTGGATGGCTCCCGGGGCCATCATCGGCGCCGCCTCCCCCGTCACCCTCGGTCAGGAAGGTCCAAAAGAATTGCCCCCCAAGTTTGTTTCCGGCTTTGCCGCCGTCATCCGCGCCGCCGCCGAGCAAAACGGCCACAACCCCGCCGTGTTCGATGCCATGGTCAACAAACAAAACGGGTTAAAAATCGACGGCCGCGAGATTGTCGCCAAAGGCGATGTCCTCACTCTCACCACCAAGGAAGCCACCCAACTGGTGGGACGGCCCCCCCGAACTCTCCTCGCGGACGGCGTGGCTGACACCTTGGAGAAGCTTGTCGAACAGCACATCCAACCCGGGGCCCGGATTGTCCGTGTAGAACCCACCGGCTTTGAGGAGGCCGGCCGTTTTATTGTCACCATTTCCCCCCTCCTCATGGCCGCCGCCTTTCTGTTCGGCTACATTGAATTCAAGACCCCGGGGTTCGGCATCTTTGGGCTGCTCGCCGCGGTTTGTGGACTAATCTTTTTCTTTGGCCACTACATCGCCGGCCTCTCCGGGTATGAAAGCCTCTTGCTCGTTGGGCTGGGAGTGGCCCTCCTCGCGGTGGAGCTTTTTATTTTTCCAGGAACCTTTGTGCCCGGCTTGCTCGGGCTCGGCCTGCTTCTTTTCGGCCTCCTCAACACCATGGTCGATCGCTACCCCACCGATCCTATCCTCCCCACCCTGCCCCAGCTCCATCTTCCCGCCCTCAATTTTGCCCTGGGACTTTTTGGAGGCATCACCGCCATCCTGCTGGCCGCCCGGTTCCTGCCCCGCACCCCGTTGTTTCGTCCATTCGAACTGGCCACCACCTCCCCGAGGTTCCAGCCCATCGCGGAAGAGCCGGCCCCGCACGGTTCCTGTGGCGAAACCATCACCGATCTCCGGCCCAGCGGCCGCGCTTCGTTTCATCAGCGCGTCTACGACGTCCTGGCCGATGGCGACTTCATCCCCAGCGGCACTCCAGTGAAAGCCGTGGGTCGCGAAGGAACCACCACGCTGGTTCGCCGGATTGACTCATGACCCTGCTCCTTACCCTTCTTATCGCCGGGGTTGCCCTGCTCTTGGCCGAAGTTTTTCTCCCGGGAATGATCGCCGGTGTTCTGGGAGTGGTTTGCCTGTTGGGTGCAGCCGTAGTTGGCTTCGCGGAATTCGGGCCCAAGGTCGGCAGCTTGATCCTCATGGCCGAGTTGCTCGCCGGAACGTTTTTGACCGTCCTTTGGATGCGCTATTTCCCAAAAACACCTTTGGGGAGGAAGTACATTCTCGACCCTTCCACCGCCGCCCATGCCCCCACGGGGCTGGAAAAGTGGCTTGGCTATGAAGGCGTCGCCCTAACCGACCTCCGACCCGCCGGTTCTGCCCGCCTCGACGGTGCCAAAGTGGACGTCATCACCAATGGGGAGCACCTGGAATCTGGCGCCCCGGTTAAAGTAATCCGGGTGGATGGCCCGTCTATTTTTGTTCGCCGAGTATAACAATCTCATCCATTCTTCCCCCCTATGCCACTCTTCCTTCTCATCGCCGCCGGGGTGGTCGCCCTGGTTTTCGGGATCGTCCTCCTTAACTTCTTCGGCCTTTGGCTCCGGGCTCTCACCTCCGGCGCCCCGGTCGGAATCCCCACCCTTATCGCCATGCGGCTGCGGGGCATCCCGAACTCCCTGATCGTCAATGCCCGCATCACCGCCGTCCGCGCGGGCATCGATGTCACCACCGCCCAATTGGAAACCCATTTCCTCGCCGGTGGCAACGTCGATCAGGTCATCCGCGCCCTCATTGCCGCCGACAAGGCCGGCATCAAACTCGATTTCAACCGCTGCTGCGCAATTGATCTCGCCACCTCCGGCTCAGGCAAGACCGTCTTCGACGCCGTGCGTACGAGTGTAAATCCCCGCGTGATCGACTGCCCGGGCGCGGCCTCCGGCAAGAGCACGATCGATGGCGTCGCCAAGGATGGCATCACCGTACGGGCCCGCGCCCGCGTCACCGTTCGCTCCAACCTCGACCGCTTCGTTGGGGGCGCCACCGAGGAAACCATCGTCGCCCGCGTGGGGGAAGGCATCGTCCGCGCCATCGGCTCCAAGGAAACTTACAAGGGCGTGCTCGAGAATCCGCAGGACATTTCCAAGGATGTGCTGAACCGCGGCCTCGATGCTGGCACGGCCTACGAGATTCTCTCCATCGATATCGCCGACGTCGACGTCGGGGAAAATGTCGGCGCCAAACTTCAGGCGGAACAGGCGAACGCCGACAAACAGGTCGCCCAGGCCAAGGCGGAAATTCGTCGCGCCGCCGCGGTGGCGGCGGAACAGGAGATGCGCGCGAAGGTCGTGGAGGCCGAGGCTCAGGTTCCCTTGGCCATGGCCGAGGCCTTCCGCAAGGGCAACCTCGGCATTCTCGACTATCAGAAAATTCGGAATGTCTCCGCCGATACCGAGATGCGTTCCGCCATCGCCAAGGATTCGGGCAAGACCGGTCCGAAATAATCTCCCTCCGCCATGGAGTGGCTCGTCCCGATCCTCTTTGTCCTCGCCAGCCTCGCGCAGTGGTGGATGCAGAGGAATCGGCAGGGCCAGGAAGATCAATCTTCCGAGGGGCTCCCACCGCAACCGGCTCGTTCCGCGCCCGATCGTCGGGAGCCGCCACCCCAGGAAGAGTTCGGTGGTTTGGGAGACCTGATGGAGGCGCTGGGTCGGCGTCGGCACGAATCCCCGCCCCCGCCGATCAAGCATACCGAACCCCCGGTTCTATCCTCCCCGCCGGTCACGAAAGGTTCTCCTGCAAAACCGGAACCCGCTCCGATCTTCATGCCCGAACCCGTGACGGTTCGAGAGGTGCCGAAACCGGCACGACCTCCGATTTTCACTGTTTTTCCTGAGGCAAAAATTTCACCGATCGGTGAACCCACATTTGTTTCGCCTTACGAGGAAACTCCCCGGGTCACCTTTCGGCCCTTTCCAACCACCAGGAAAGCGGACAGCGTGTCCACCCATCGTTGGGCCGAACGACTTCGTTCTCCGGAATCGGTTCGAGATGCGATCGTCCTTTCTGAAATTCTCGCTCCACCGGTCTCTTTACGCTGAAATTTCCGCATGGCCAAGAAGAGCTCCGCCGGTCTGCCCGTTGCCCTCATCCAGATGGCGATGTCGCCCAATCCTGAAAAAAATCTGTCAATGGCCATGGATCGGATCACGGCGGCCGCCCAGCAGGGCGCCCGGTTGGTCTGCCTGCCGGAATTGTTCCGCTCTCGCTACTTTTGCCAGAAGGAGGATTATAAATGCTTTAATTTGGCTGAGCCCATACCCGGCCCCACCACCGACCTTCTTGCCAAGACTGCCCAGAAGCTAAAGATCACCCTCGTCTCCAGCCATTTTGAACAGCGTACCGGGGGTCTCTACCACAATACCGCCGTCGTCTTCGGCCCGGACGGTTCAATCCTCGGCACCTACCGTAAGATGCATATCCCCGATGATCCCGGCTTCAGTGAAAAATTCTATTTTGCCCCCGGCGACACCGGCTTTCACCCCATCCAAACTCCCGTCGGAAAACTTGGCGTCCTCGTCTGTTGGGACCAATGGTACCCGGAAGCCGCCCGTCTCATGGCCCTCCGCGGGGCCCAGATCCTCATCTATCCCACCGCCATCGGCCTCGCCCGCACCGAGCAGCGGGAACTCCATAAAGTGCAGGGCAGCGCCTGGCAGACCATGCAGCGCAGTCATGCTATCGCCAACGGAGTCTTCGTTCTCGCTATCAACCGGACCGGGCGCGAGGATAATCTTGATTTCTGGGGCACCTCTTTCGCCTGCGATCCGTTTGGCGAAGTCCTCGCCCAGGCTTCCACCGATAAGGCGGAGATCATCCGGACCAACCTGGATCTCAATGAAATCGGCGTCACCCGCCAGCACTGGCCCTTTCTGCGCGACCGCCGAGTCGATGCCTATGACGGCCTGAATCAGCGGTTTCTCGCGCCTTGAGCCGTTTCGCACCCGTTATCGACTGGTCGCACTACCGCTTTCCCGCCGAATGGGAAAAACACGAGGCCACCTGGTTGGCCTGGCCACATAATGAAGGCACCTGGCCCGGCCTCATGGAGCCAGTTCGGCAAACCTACCTGCAAATCATCCAAGCCCTTCTTCCGGGCGAGCGGGTCTACCTCTGCGTCAACGACTGCACCGCCGCCGATGAGGTGTCGGAACGGCTTCGCAAAGCCAAGATCCGGTCGCCGAATCTCAAACTGGTGACCATCAAGACCGATGATGCCTGGCTGCGGGATAGCGGGCCTCTTTTCATGCTTCACCGGAAAAACGGCGCCCCCGCCCGTGTGGCTCACGATTTCGGTTTCAACGGCTGGGGGAGAAAGTATGAGCCTTGGGATTCGGACGACCAGGTCCCCCTCGCCGCCTGCCCGATGACCGGCACTCCCTTTGAAACCCATGACTATGTGCTGGAGGGTGGCTCCATCGATACCGACGGCCAGGACACCCTCCTCACCACCGAGCACTGCCTGCTGAATAAAAACCGGAACCCTGCGTTCTCCCGCTCTGAAATCGAGGCCAAGTTAAAGCACTGGCTCGGCATGAGGCAGATTATCTGGCTCGGGGACGGGCTCGAGGGTGACGACACGGATGGCCACGTGGATGACCTTTCCCGCTTCGTGGCACCCCGGGTCGTGGTCACTGCGGTGGAAAAGGACCCCCAGGACACCAACCATGCCCCGCTGAAGGAAAACCTGGAACGCCTCAAAAAGGCCAAAGACTCCCGGGGCCAACCCCTGCGGGTTCTGGAAATGCCCATGCCTCCCCGAAGCGACGGCCCCCACCATCGCAACCCCGCCAGCCACGCTAATTTCTACATCGCCAATTCCGCCGTGCTGGTTCCGGTTTTCAACTCTCCGACCGATCAGCCCACCCTCGATCTCCTCCGGCCCTTCTTCCCCGACCGCAAGGTGGTGGGCATTGACTGCTCCGCCCTCGTTGGCGGCCTCGGCGCCATCCACTGCATCACCCAACAAATGCCCGCTGTTTCCTAGGTTCAGCACTTCTTTCACCTCTCGCCTTCCACCTTCCACTCGACTTTGCCCGGTCGCAGGCCCCTGCGCCCGCCCCCGGAAACGGAAACGGACAGATTGAGTCTCCTCCACTCAACCTTTAAGCTTCGACCTGTGAAACCTCTCCGCATCGGCCTGCCTTCCGGCAGCCTTCAGGAAGCGACGCTGGAACTCTTCCGGCGCGCGGGATTCAACATTGCCACCAACTCCCGCACCTACCGCCCTTCCATCGACGACCCCTCCTTGGAAGTCCGCCTCATCCGGGCCCAGGAAATTGCCGCTTACGTTCAGGATGGCTTTCTCGACCTTGGCCTCACCGGCACAGACTGGATTCAGGAGACCCGCGCCAAAGTGCATGTCGTCTCCACGCTCCGCTTTAACAAAGCCACGGCGAAACCAGCCCGTTGGGTGATTGCTGTACCCGCCAAATCCTCTATCCGGAGACCCTCCCAACTCCGCGGCAAACGCATCGCCACGGAAGCGGTCGGGTTGGTGAAGCAGTACCTCGCCAAAAACCGGATCAAGGCCCAGGTTGAATTTTCCTGGGGCGCCACCGAGGTCAAGGTGCCGGAGTTGGCCGACGCCATTGCCGACATTACTGAGACCGGCTCCTCCCTGGTTGCCAATGGTCTTCGGATTCTCGACACCATCCTTGAGTCCTACCCCCAGCTCATCGCAAACCGAAAAATTTGGGCTCGGCCCTCCGATCGGGTCCGCATCGAAAACCTGAACCTGCTGCTTACCGGCGCCCTCCGGGCCCGGGATCTCGTTGGCCTGAAAATGAATGTGCCACGGGCACGCGTCTCTCTGGTTGCCTCCACGCTCTCCTCCCTGCGTGACCCTACAATTTCCCCTCTTTCCCGGGATGGCTGGGTGGCGGTGGAAACGGTGATGGAGGAAAAAACCGTCCGTTCCCTCATTCCGCGCCTGAAAGATCTGGGTGCCGAGGGTATTATTGAGTATCCGCTGAATAAGGTTGTCACCTAGGGGTTGGGTGGCACGATGACCGGATGGGTTCCATTAAGAAAAAGCGGAAGGCAAAAATCGGCAAGCATAAGCGTCGCAAGCGCAGTCGGGCCAACCGCCACAAGAAGCGTCTCCGGTACAAGACTTGAGGCTGGGGCGCTTGGCGCCCTCCTCACTCTTTGTCCGCTCTTCCTGACCGCACAGGAACCGGGTCGCGCCGGTCGCGTGGATGCCGCTCTCTTTTTTGCCGAAGGGCGCCGCGCGGATATTCTCGGGGAGAGTAGCCAGGCTTTGACCGCCTATTCGAAGGCACTTTCTTCTGATCCCTCCTCCCGGCAGGCGGCCTTGGCGAAGGCAGCGACCTTACTTGATCTTAACCGCACGGCCGAGGCCCTGGAGATCCTCCTGGCCCTGCCGTCCACACCGGAGGACGAACCGGAGCGCGGCACCCTTCTTTGCCTCGCCTACCTCGGTGAAAAAAAGGGGGAAGCCGCCTGGTTGGCGCAAAGAGACGCTTTGGCTGCCCTTGCCGGTTGGCAGGTGGATGACCCTGCCCGCTTGGCCCGCGTTTCCGAGGGGCTTCTCCGGTCCAGCCTTAGCCTTTCCCGAAAATCCCAGCGGGAAATTGCCGCCTCCGTCCTGCCCGCATTCATTCGGGCCGCCGATCTCGATCCCTCCCTGACGGGGGTGGCTCTCCGGGCCGCCGAGATCGCGCTGGCTGCGGACGACCTACCCACTTCCATCCGCTTTCTACGCGAGTTTGTCGAGGCCCGGCCTGAGGAGATCCCTCTTCAGGAACAACTCGCCGCCCTGCTCCTTCTCAACGGCCAACCTGAGGAAGCCGACACCATCCTCCATGAGGTGGAAAAGGAGAAACCGGGCCGCGCCAACCTCTACCCCGTTCTCGCCAACCTCTATGACGAATTAAACCTTCCAGGTCGTTCGGAAATTTACCGGGTCCTCGCCCTCTACGGGAACCGTCCACCCGCCCTGAACGACCTCCTGCGCCTCGCCCTTCTGCAGCTGCGGGAAAACCAGCCACGCCGTGCTTTCGCAACCGTGGAATACGGCAGCGGATTTTATCCAGATTCGCTCCAGCTACTTCTGGTTCAAGGGATGGCCCAGAAAGCGCAAAACCGGATGGCGGAGGCTGCCGCCACTTTTGCCAAGGTCGAACGCCTCGCCCAGCTGAGGCCGGAGTTGCTCGATGCCGGTTTCTATTTCGAGTTTGGCGCCGCCCTGGAACAGGCTGGACAGCCCCTGCGTTCGGAAACCGCCCTTCGCCGGGCCATTGCTCTAAACCCGGATCACCATCAAGCCCTCAACTACCTCGGTTACATGTGGGCGGAGCGCGGGCGGAAACTCAAGGAAGCCAAGAGCTTGATTGGCCGGGCCCTGGAACTAAACCCCGACAATCCGGCCTATCTCGACAGTCTGGCATGGGCCCTCTTTAGGATGGGCGATCCCCGTGGGGCCGAGTCCCTCATGGTCAAAGCCCTCCAGCAGGTTCCCGATGACCCCATCCT
>VHDM01000037.1 GCA_016876055.1 Verrucomicrobiota bacterium | reverse complement strand
CCGCTCGACGCCATCGCGGCCAAGACCAGCGGGGATCTCGTGCTTTCCGGCCTGTTCGCCCTCGGCCAGGGCTTTTTACTTTCCAGCATTCTCTTGGCGGCCATGACGGCCTTTGTCATCGATCACCGCTTCATGGCCGCCGCCGGCATCGCTCTGCTGGGCTCTTTCTTGTCCCTGACCGGACTGATGCACGGCGTGGCCATTACCCCCACGGGCGCCCAAGCCTTGGCCGGTTGGTGGATCGCCCCCTCCTTCGCCGCCGCCTACGCCGCCACCGCTCTCGTTCTCCTCGCCCTGAAGTTTCTCCCCCAAGCTCGCTCGTCTTCCTTCTTCTCATCCTAATCTCGGATGGTGAAAAAGCCCCCCAAATACCTTTGCGAGCGCTGCACCAACTGTTGCCGCTGGCCGGGGGACGTGAAGGTTTCCGAAAAGGAGATCAGCGCCATCTCCCGTCACCTTGGCCTGGAAGAGGATGATTTTATCCAGCAATACACCCGGCTGAGATCCGACCGCCGCGGCCTGTCCCTAATCGATCAAGCCGACGGCGCCTGCATCTTCCTGGACGGTCAGGACTGCCGAATCCAGCCGGTCAAACCCCAACAGTGCCGCGACTTCCCCAACGCCTGGAACTTTCCCGGTTGGCGCGACATTTGCATGGCCACTGAAATTTCCTGACCTATCTCCCAACCAACCCTGCCCCAAGTCCACCCCTGAAGCTGGAAAGAGTGTGGCCAAATCGTCAGCTCAAAGCATACTACTACTTCCCATCCTAGGATGAGCCTAGTTCCCCAACACACCACGGCGCCTGGAGACAAAATCCCCAGGATCCAAAAACTCGCCTACGGGATCGGGTCCCTCGTCAACAATCTGCTGGGCGCAGCCATCGGCATGATGGCGATTGTCCTCAATCTCGGTTTGGGGATCGATCCAGTGGTGGTGGGCACCTTGATGGCCCTTCCACGTTTACTTGATGCGCTGACGGATCCCTTGATGGGATATATTTCCGACCATGCCAGATTGCGCTGGGGCCGCCGGCGCCCCTTCATCTTCTTCGGGGCCCTGGCCTCCGGACTGGTCTTTGCCCTGCTTTGGCAACTGCCCTTGGGATACAGTCAGCATTTCTATTTCTGGTACTTCCTGATCGGGGCAAATCTTTTTTATCTGGCCTACACGGTTTATGCCACCCCCTGGGTTGCCTTGGGATACGAGATGACCCCCGACTATCACGAGCGCACCCGCCTGATGGGCGTCTCGAATTTCATGGGCCAAATCGCCTGGGTGGCGGTGCCGTGGTTTTACGCCTTCATGGAGAACGACAATCTTTTCCCCGATTCCGTCACCGGCGCCCGCTGGTTGGCCATAGGGGTCGGTATTTTTGTGGCCCTTTTCGGGCTGGTCCCGGCTTTTCTCTGCCGGGAGCGCATGCAGACGATCGCCGAGAGTGAAACTCCTACCGGCCCCCGGATCAGTTTTCTCCAGGCCGCCTGGCAAACGACCCGGGATTTTTTCCGGGGCTTCCTTGCCACCATGAAATTCCGCCCTTTTCTGATTTTATGCGGGGCCACTTTTCTGGTGTTTAACGGCTTTATGCTGGTCTCCGCGTTTTCCTCTTACGTCATGATCTATTACGTCTATGGCGGAGATAAGGATCTCGGGGCCAAACTGATGGGCTGGAACGGAACCCTGTCCGCCGTTGCCACATTTTTGGTGATCCTGCTGGTCACCTGGTTGGGCACACGGATCGGAAAGCGGAAAACGTTTTTTTTCTCCACGGGAATTTCTGTGGCGGGTTATCTCCTGAAGTGGTTCTGCTACAGCCAGTCGAACCCCTACCTGATTCTTCTTCCCACCCCCCTGATTGCCTTCGGCCTGGGCGGGTTGTTTGTCCTGATGGGATCGATGGTCGCGGACGTTTGCGATTTCGACGAACTGGAGTCCGGGCAGAGACGGGAGGGCATGTTCGGGGCGGTATTTTGGTGGGTCGTGAAGCTGGGCATGGCCCTCTCTCTTGCCCTCTCCGGATACGCCCTCAACTTCACCGGGTTCAACGTCAACCTCGGCGGGGACCAAACCGAGCGCACCCTCCTCCTCATGCGGGTGCTCGACATCGGGGTCCCTGCGGCCACCTCCGCTGTCGCCATTCTCTTGGTGGCCTATTATCCCCTGACCGAAGCCATGGCCCATGAAGTGCGCACCCAATTGGAGAAGCGCCGGGGCCGTGCCCCAACGGCTTCCTGACATGCATTTTTCCCTCCTTTTTTTGGCCCTCGTCGCCGGCACAGCCTTGGCGGGGGACTTTGTTCCCCAAAAACCAGCCGATCTTTTGGATCCGCAGCCCCTCGCCCTCTCCTACTCTGGATTCCGAAGGGGCCAATACCCCGACCGGGGTCAAGGGGCGAAAAACCCCTCCCGGAAGGAAATTCTTGAGGATCTGCGTCTCCTCAGCGGGTCGGCAGGAATCCGCCTGATTCGCCTCTACGACTGCCGGGAAAATTCCCGCACCGTCCTGGAACTGATCCGCAGCGAGAAACTGCCGCTCAAAGTCATGCTCGGGGCATGGCTGAACGCCGAGATCAGTCCGCACGAGACCTGCGACTGGGTTAAAATCCCCGTCCCGAAAGAAGTGCTGGCTGCCAACCGCAAAGGCAATGAGGAGGAGGTCAAGCGGGCCATCGCTCTAACCAAGGAATTCCCAGATGTCGTGGCCGCGGTGAACATCGGCAACGAGACCCTCGTGGACTGGAACGATCACCGGCTCTCGGTGGAGCGGTTGGCCGGATTTTTGCGCCAGGCCCGGGAGGCCCTTCCCCAGCCGGTCACCACCGCGGAAAACTATGCGGCGTGGGTCCGTTACGCCAAGGAACTCGCTGGGGTGGTCGATTTCGCCGGAGTCCACACCTACCCGATCTGGGAAAAAAAGACCTTATCCCAGTCCATGGCGTTTACCTTGGAAAATCTCGCCGCCGTCCAACAAGCCCTTCCTGGAATTCCGATCGCGATCGCCGAGGCCGGTTGGGCCACGACGGCCTCGGAATTCCCCGAGGAGGCCAACGAAAAGAAACAGGCCCGCTATTTCAAGGATTTGCTGGAGTGGGCCGGAAAAAACCACGTGACGGTCTTCTGGTTCGAGGCTTTCGACGAGGACTGGAAAGGCGACCCCAACAACCCGCAGGGAGCAGAAAAGCACTGGGGTCTTTACGATCTGGACCGCAAACCCAAGCTCGCCGCCCGGGAAGTCCTGCCAGGCTTGACCAAAACAAAAAAATAAACCGGGGAGCCCGCCCCGAAAGGATTCATCCACCCGTTGCCGGCAACAGAATAAATCCTGTTTCCCGATCGCCGATCACCTCACTCCTCGTTCCCCGATACATCCAGTGCCAAAGTCCGATCAGGGCACAGAAGAAGGCGTCTGGAGGGCCACCGAAGTATCGTAAATCGAAAACCTCCACGGCTGCCTGGTCCCTTCGACCAGCTTCCGTTCACATTCACGAGAAACTCCGTTCTTTCTCACCCGCCTGGCGTAAAAAGAAACCCTCGTCCTGGTCTTCCGCTTCTCGCCTCCCGCTCGCCCTCAACCCACCGCCTCACCGATTGCCTTGCTTTCCGCCAAAAACTCGGCGGCCACTTCCTCCGCCGCCCGGCAATGCCGCCCATAATCCCTCTCGATCGCCTGCGCCTTTTCCGCCGCCTCCTCCGGCGTTCGGAAAGCCACCAGCCCCCGGCCCTCCGGCAACCACCGCGACCAACCGGTGTCCTGCAACAAGACCGGCCGACCCAGCGAAAGGTAAAGCGCACTCCGGTCACTGAACCAGCCGGTTTGCGCCGTGACATACCCCGCCTTGGCGGGCGAAAACTCCCCCCGGCTGGCCGCCAAAAAAGCGCGGTATTCCTTCCAGTCCGCACAGATTTTGGCCGGTTCCAGAAACTCCCACCCCTCCGCCTCAAAGGCCTCCCTCTCCTTGCCCGGGCCTAAATCGGTCACCACCCGCGGCCGCAATCCCGTCCGGCCCGGCCAGCCCCGCAACTTTTCAAATTCCTCCGCCTTGTTTCCGTAACTCCGCCCCTCCCACTCCACCGCCGCATACCCATGCCAATGCGTGATCGTCGTCCAACGGCCCCGCCCCGCTCCCGCCGTCGGCCCCGTGGGTTTGCCCGCCGCCCCGGCCGACCAATATCGCCGGCACACCGGAGGCCGCACCGGTTTCCAGGCATGTCCCGTTTCCGGCACCACGGCCCCGCGCCCCATGGATAGCCCGACACTCCAGAAGGCGTTGTGCCCGCTGAAATTCATTTTGCTGCCGTAGACCTTGGCCCAGATCTGCGTGAACGCCGGGTCCAGATCCACATACACCCGGGCGGCGGCCCCGCTCACCAGATCCACCCGCTTGAAATGCCCGGACAAATTCAGGAAAAGATCGGCCCCCTGGGCAAACTCCCTCAGTTTGCGCTCGTCTGCTTTCTCCCCCTCCAACAACAGGCTGGCCTTTTCATCCCAACCCAACTCCCGGAGGTAAGCGTTCCAAGTTGCGAGGTTCAGGCTCTCCCCCCAGCGACACGGCCGCCCCGCGGCGTTGACCAGCTCCTTGGGGGCGAGGGTTTCCACCATCCATACCTCCCAACCCATCTCCCGCAATCCCGTCGCCCATTGCAAAAAGGCCCAGGAATTTCCCGCGGCATGCCGGGGAAAACCCGCCACTCCCACCCCCACGACCGCCCGCTTTCTCAACGCGGCTCCGGCCCTTTCCCCGCCTTACGAAAAACGTACGTCCTTGCCGGGATCCATCTCAAATTCCAGCACCTCGATCTTCGCGGCGTTCGGTTTGAGAATCTGGGCCTCAAACTGGTGGTAAAGCGGGTGATCAAAAGCCGAGGTGCGTTTGAGGATGTTCTCAAACTCCAGGGCCAAAAAGAGATCATGGAAAGATTCTTGCTCCTTCAGCGGAATCTTCTTCCCGCAGGCCAAACTCAAAACATCCTGGATTTTCAGCAGGCGAATCCGGCTCTCCACCATCACCTCCTCCACCCGCTGGGGCGGAAGACCCCCCTTGAGTTGGATCAGTTTGAGGTGATGAATCATGGGCTTCAAAGGTTGCGTAAGCCCCTTGCTCTGTGTCAAGGAGCCCCCCCTGGACTCCCCCCCGAAAAAAGTTCCTTGTCATTTCTCTTTTTCCCGCGTTATCGTGTAAATATGTTCAGTCGTTCCAACGGCCGTAAATCCGAAACCATGGAAGCCACCTTTAACTATCCCGAGGTTGCCAAGCAGAGTACGGCTCACTTCGGGTCCGCAGGCCGCTCCGCTCTGATCACGGATCAGGTGGAAATCAAAGGCACCCTCGCCTTCGACGGCCCTCTTGAATTCAACGGCACCTTTGAGGGTGAAATCATCTCCCAAGGCTCCCTCGACATCGGGCCTGAAGCCGTCATCAAAGCGGAAATCCAGGCCGCCAAGATCGTCATTCGCGGCAAGGTCCAAGGCAATCTCACCGCCACCGAGTCGGTCGAGATCTGCGAAAATGCTCAGCTCTTTGGCGACGTCCGCACCAACAGGTTTATCGTCGCGGAAACCGCCCTTTTCCGCGGCCGCTCCGACCCTATTGAGGGCAGGGACGACAGCCCCGATTTCTCCCCCACTTTCCGCCACCTTACCAAAGCCAAATAAATCTCGGCCCGCCGGACCCTCCCGGCCGCTGGCTCCCTATTTCAAACGACACTCCTTACCCTTGCCCCCTCTTCCACCGTCAGCTCGGTAAAGCTCACTTTTTCCGCCATCAACACCCCCTGCGGTCCGACCCGCAGCGGCCCGGTAAACCGCGCCTCCGGGCACCGTAATTCCCCCTCGATTTCTCCACTTGCGAACTGAACCGGCTCCCCTGTCTCCAGGGCGGCCCCGGCCTGGATCTCCAGTTTTCCGCCGGACGCCCCTGCCCGCAGCTTTACCTTGCCCTCCACCCGCAGGCATTCCGCCGCCTCGAGAAAACCGCTCGCCCGCCCCTGCACCACAATCCGGACCGCCCGCGCCCGCGATCCCCCAAAATTTCCTTTCGGCCCGATTTTCAGATCCCCCTCCAGACTGAGGTTGCCCAAAAACTCCCCCGAGATCTCCCGATGCCCCAGCTCCAAATGCCGACCGCAATCCAGACAGGTGGACGAGAGCGCTTCCGCCGCCACCTCCTGCACCGACCCACACTCGGCGCAGGTCAGCTCCCGTTTTTGAACCAAGGCCCTACGGACTTTCTTCCGGCCCGTCTCCTTGGCCCGCTCGGACTTGAAATAATGGCCGCAACCCCGACAAACCGTGGAGATGAAGTTCTCCGATTCCATCTGCGTCCCCCCACACTCCGGGCAGACGACTTCGATCTTCCGCACGGCTTACCCCACCTCCAGCTGGCCTTGGAACTCCGCCCCGGGCTCGATCCGGACCGCCTTGCCACTCACGCGGACCCGCACCTTGCCTTGCGCCCCGATCCAAACCCTTCCCGATGCCGTCACCCCGCCGGCCACTTCACCCTCCACCCGCACATCTGACCCTCGCACCGTCCCGGAGACCACGGCCTCCTTTGCCACAATGACTTTTTCCGCCCCGTCCACGCTGCCGCGGACAGTCCCGCGCAGCACCGCATCCGCCCGGAGCTTGATCTCCCCCCAGATTTGCAGCCCGCCCCCTTTCAGGGCCACTTCCAGGTTTTCCGGATTGCCGCTGGCCTGCACGGAATGATTTTGCGGAAATCTTCCTCCCCGCTCAATGCCCATCTCGGCTCCCGCAGGATTGCCGAGGATTGCTTTTTTGGATAAGATTTTCTGCTTCGCCTCGGTAGCTCAGTTGGTAGAGCAGGTGACTCTTAATCACTTGGTCCTAGGTTCGAGTCCTAGCCGGGGCATCGTCACCCCGCGCCAAACCCACCCGGGCCCCCTCGTGACAGGGTCCCCCCCCTTCCTGGTTTTTCGCTGCGCTTTCCTGAAAACCGCCCCCAGCCCTTTACTTATTTTCCTCCTCCACGAGCAACAGCGCCAGGACGGTCAGCGCCAAATGGATCGCGAGGTCCGCCACCGTCGTGTGCCCGCCGATCAGCATCTGCCCCCCGGCCAGGGAGAGAAAAAGAAGGCCCGCCAACCCCAGCGGCACCCGGTTCCTCCCCCCCACCAGAATCGCCGCCCCGATCAGGATCTCCACGTACGGCAACATCCCCAAGTACAGCTTCAACAGCCAAGCCGGCAGGAAAGTTTTTTCCAAAAACGGCTGGCTTAACGCCGGCATTACCTGCCCGTAAAAATGGGCAAAGCTCAGCCCCTGCGGCCCGTTGAATTTCCCCATCCCCGCCACCAACAGCCGGGCCCCCAAAAACGCCGCCAGCAGGAAAAAGGCCCAGTCCCGGGCGCTCCCGCGCAGCCCAAAAGGCCTTGCCTCAGGCGTTTGTTGGCTCAAAGGTCACCCCCTCCCCAAGCGGAATTCCCGGTGGGCCGCCCGGACCGCCTTCGGCCCGGCCGACTCGTCCACCACCACGGTGATCTTGATCTCGCTCGTGCTGATCATCTGGATGTTCACCCCCGCCGCCGCCAACGCCCGGAACAACTGCGCCGCCACGCCGCTGTGGCTCCGCATCCCGATGCCCACCACCGAAACCTTCGCGATCCCCTCCTGAAACAAAATCTGCCGCGCCCCGCCGGCCCGCCGGAAACCCTCCAACACCCGCTTGACCTTGCCCAGCTCATCCCGCGGCACCGTGAAGGTGATGTCCGTTGCCGCCTTGCCCTTGCGCCCGGCCGGCGGCAGCGAAACGTTTTGCACAATCATGTCGACGTTGATCCCCGCCTTGGCAATGCCCGTGAACAGCCGCGACGCCACCCCCGGCCGGTCCGCCACCCCCGCCAACGTCACCTTGGCCTGGTTCTTCTCCAGGCTCACCCCCCGGACCACCACCCGCTCCATGGATTTGGCTTCGGCTTTCACCATCGTTCCCCTCGCCCGATGGAAACTCGATCGGACCTCGAAGACAACCCCGAACTTCTTGGCGAACTCCACCGACCGCGCCTGCATCACCTTGGCCCCCGTGCTCGCCATTTCCAGCATCTCATCGTAGGAAATTTCCGGGATTTTGCGCGCCCGGGGTTCCGCCCGGGGGTCGGCCGAATACACCCCGTCCACATCCGTGTAGATCTCGCAACGCGCCGCCTTCAACACGGCCGCCAGGGCAATCGCCGTCAGGTCCGACCCCCCCCGCCCCAGCGTCGTGATCTGCCCTTCCATCGTCTGCCCCTGAAACCCGGCCACGATCACCACCCGCCCCGCCTCCAAGTGCTTCCGTACCGCGGAAGGCGCCACGTTCGCAATCCTCGCCCGGGTGTGCGTCCCGTCCGTCACGATGCCCGCCTGCGCCCCCGTCAAGGCCGCCGCCTCGATCCCCCGCGCCTGCAGCGCCATCGCCAACAACGCCGTCGTCACCTGCTCCCCCGTCGCCAACAGCAGGTCCATTTCCCGCTCGCTCGGTTCCCGGTCGATCTCCCGCGCCATCCTCAGCAACCCGTCCGTCACCCCGCTCATCGCCGAAACCACCACCACTAACCGGTTCCCCTTGCGGCGCGACTCCGCCACCCGATCCGCCACCCTCTGGATCCTCTCCAGGTTGGCCACCGACGTCCCGCCGTACTTTTGCACCAGCAACGCCATGTCGGACTCTAACCTGCCCCGCCTGCGTTTTGAAGCCTCGGTGCGACCTGCGCTCGTGCCGCCGGGCCGCGTTCGGGTCGGCGAGGGGGCCGTGCATGCCTGGCGTGGGAAGGGAACCCGCCGGACCCCTTTTTTTAACTTCAACTTCAACTGGGGCAAAATCGGAGTATCCTCTTGGGATGACCGATTTCCGCACGCAGACGATCGATTCCTTCTCCTCCTCCGGCATCCGCTACCATTTCCAGTCCCTCCCCAAACTTGCCGCCCACCTCAAGACCGATCTCCACCGCCTCCCCGTCTCCCTCCGGATCGTCCTCGAGTCCGTCCTCCGCCACTGCGACGGCCTCAAGGCCTCCCCGCGCGATGTCGAAAACCTCGCCCGCTGGAACGCCAAAAAACCTGCCCCCGAAGAAATTCCCTTCACCGTCGCCCGCATCGTCCTGCAGGACTTCACCGGCGTCCCCCTCCTCGTCGACCTCGCGGCCATGCGCGATGCCGTCGCCCGCCTCCGGCGCAACCCCCAGCTCATCGAGCCCCTCGTCCCCGTCGATCTCGTCGTCGACCACTCCGTCCAGGTCGACGTTAACGGCACCCCGCGGGCCTTTCTCCTCAACATGCAGTACGAGTTCCAACGCAACCGGGAACGCTACGAATTCCTCAAGTGGGGCCAGCAGGCCTTCCAAACCTTCGGCGTCGTCCCCCCCGGCATCGGCATCGTCCACCAGGTGAACCTCGAATACCTGACCCGCGGCGTCTTCACCCAAACCCAGGCCGATGGCTCCCTCCTCACCTACCCCGATACCCTCGTCGGCACCGATTCCCACACCACCATGATCAACGGCCTCGGCATCGTCGGCTGGGGCGTCGGCGGCATCGAGGCGGAGGCCGGCATGCTCGGCCAGCCGCTCACCTTTCTCACCCCCGAGGTCGTCGGCTTCTGGCTCACCGGCGAGCTGCCCCCCGCCGCCACCGCCACCGACCTCGCCCTCACCGTCACCCAGCTCCTCCGTAAACACCAGGTCGTCGGCAAGTTTGTCGAGTTCTTCGGCCCCGGCGCCGCCCGCCTCACCCTCCCCGATCGCGCCACCATTGCCAACATGGCCCCCGAATACGGCGCCACCATGGGTTACTTCCCCGTCGACGCCGAATCCCTCGCCTACCTCCGCGGCACCGGCCGCACCGAGGAACAGGTGCGACTCGTCGAGGACTACTTCCGCGCCCAGGGCCTCTTTGGCATCGCCCAAAAAAAGGACGCCCTCGCTTTCTCCTCCGTCGTCGAACTCGACCTCGCCACCGTGCAACCCTCCGTTGCCGGCCCCAAACGCCCGCAGGACCGCATCGAGCTCCCCGCCCTCAAATCCGCCTTCGATTCCCTCCTCACCAAACCCGTGCCCGCCGGCGGCTACGGCAAAACCTCCGGCGACCTCGCCACATCCGCCCGCGTCTCCATGCCCGCCGACGAACAGGAAATGATCGCCGACCGCCCCACGCCTGATCGCTTCCCCGCTCCCCGCCACCCGTCACCCGCCACCGGCTCCACAATCCGCAACGGCTCCGTGGTGATCGCCGCCATCACCTCCTGCACCAACACCTCCAACCCCTCCGTCATGCTCGCCGCCGGCCTCCTCGCCAAAAAGGCGGTCGAGCGCGGCCTGACCGTCGATCCCACCGTCAAAGCCTCCCTCGCCCCCGGCTCCCGCGTCGTCTCCGACTACCTCACCGCCACCGGCCTCCAACCCTTCCTCGACCAGCTCGGCTTCAACCTCGTCGGCTACGGCTGCACCACCTGCATCGGCAACTCCGGCCCCTTGCCCGCCCCCGTCGAGAAAGCCGTCACCGAGCACGACCTCGTCGCCGCCAGCGTCCTCTCCGGGAACCGCAACTTCGAGGCCCGCGTCCACCCTTCCGTGAAAGCCAACTTCCTCATGTCCCCGCCCCTCGTCGTCGCCTTCGCCCTCGCCGGTCGCGTTGACCTCGACCTCTCCCAGGATCCGCTCGGCCTCGGCAAGGACGGCCAAGCCGTCTACCTCCGCGACCTCTGGCCCACCCGCGAGGAAATCGGCCAAGCCATGCAGTCCGCCCTCCGGCCCGAGATGTTCCGCAAACTCTACCGCGATTTTTCGGAACAAAACCCCGCCTGGAACGAGATCCCCTCCAGGCCCGGCCTCACCTACGCGTGGGATCGGAAGAGCACCTATATCCAGGAACCGCCCTTTTTCGAAAACTTTTCGCTCCAGCCTTCTCCCGTGGCCCCCGTCCAGAACGCCCGCTGCCTCGGCGTCTTTGGCGATTCCGTCACCACCGACCACATCTCCCCCGCCGGCAACATCAAGAAGACCTCCCCCGCCGGCGCCTACCTGATCGCCGAGGGCGTTCCGCCCGAGGACTTCAACAGCTACGGCGCCCGTCGCGGCAACGACCGCGTCATGACCCGCGGCACCTTCGCCAACGTCCGCATTAAAAATCTCATGCTCCCCGGCGTGGAGGGCGGCCTCACCCCCGATCTGCTCGACCCCAAACGCCCTCAGATCTCCATCTACGACGCCGCCCAGAAATACCGGCAGGCCAACGTTCCCTTGATCATCCTTGCCGGGAAGGAGTACGGCACCGGCAGCTCGCGCGACTGGGCCGCCAAGGGCACCCGCCTGCTCGGCGTCCGTGCTGTCATCGCGGAAAGTTTTGAGCGGATCCACCGCTCCAACCTCGTCGGCATGGGCGTGCTCCCCTGTACCTTTGCCGAGGGCGTCAACGCCCAGACTCTCAAGCTGGACGGCACCGAGACCTATTCCCTCGAAGGTCTCAGTTCACCCCCCAAACCGCGCGAGACCCTTTCCCTTGTCGTGAAACGCGCGGACGGAAAAACCGAAAAGATCCCCGTCACCAGCCGCCTCGATACCCCCATCGAGGTCGAATACTACCTCCACGGCGGCATCCTCCCGTTTGTCCTCAGGCAACTG
>VHDM01000036.1 GCA_016876055.1 Verrucomicrobiota bacterium | reverse complement strand
GGTGAAGGAGTCGGAGCTTCACTATCGCCATAAGATCTCTCCTTTTATTGGCATGAATCTGCCCGTGCGGATCGAAGACACCTATTTGCGCGGACAAAGGTCCGGCCGCGGCCAGTTCCTTTCTCCCGTGCTATCTTCCTAGCTTCTCAGTAGCCGCGCGGCCCTCCAGACGGCCACAACGATCGGCTTGTTCCAAGCCTCTTATCCCGATAAGGTTACAGAATGTCCACTAAGCCCTTGCCGGGAGGAAGTCGCACGGTCATCCGGGATCGTTACGCCCTGATCGCACCGGACAGCCATGTCCCCAGCGTTCTCCCGGGTTGGACCCAAACCACCGCCCATATTCTGATCAGCCCGGCCATGGGGGCGAAGCTGGTCCAAACCTACTTCGTTCTCGCCAGCAAAGCCTCGGGCACCGGCCACACCGGGGAGGATCAGCATTTTTACTACGTGTTGGAGGGCACCTGCCGGATCAACGGAAAAGATCTGGCCGCTGGCCACTTTGCCTGGATTCCGCCGGGCTCGAAATTCGAGATCACCTCCTCCGGCGCCAAAGTCATGCACTTTGCCAAACGGTACGAAAAGCTGGAGGGAACCGCCGTGCCGGCCGCTTTCTTCGGCGAGACCTCGAAAGTCGCTGAAACAGATTATCTCGGCGACCCGCACGCCCGCCTCCGGACCCTGATTCCCGAAACCAACCTCGGCCACGATTTTGCCGTCAACATCTTCACCTTCGACCCCGGCGCCACCCTGCCCTTCGTCGAAATCCACATCATGGAACACGGCCTTCTCGTCCTCGAGGGCGGCGGTATCTACCGGCTCAACGACGATTGGCACCCCATCGCCCAAGGCGACGTGATCTGGATGGCCCCCTACTGCCCCCAATGGTTCATCGCCAAGGGGCCCGGCCTCACCCGCTACCTCTACTGCAAAAACGTCAACCGGGACGCCCGTCCCTAACCCACCCTCAAGGAAACCATGGAAAAGATCTACCGCGACGCTGATGTCAGCCTGAAACCCCTCGAGGGCAAAACTGTCGCCGTGATCGGCTACGGCATCCAGGGCAAGGCGCAGGCCGCCAACGCCCGCGACAGCAAGGTGAAGGTCATCGTCGGCACACGTCCGCCGGAAGAATCACCCAGCCGCGCCCAGGCCAAGGCCGATGGTTTCGAGGCCTACTCCATCGCCGAGGCCACCCAAAAGGCCGACGTCCTCCTTATCGAGCTGGCGGATCCCGCCCAACCCCCGATCTACAAGGCTGAGATCGCCCCCAACCTCTCCCCCGGAAAAACTCTCTGCTTCTGCCACGGGTTTAACGTCCTCTACGGCGTGATCCAACCGCCCAAGGACGTGAATACGGTTCTCTTCGTGCCCAACGCGCCCGGTCATTTTGTCCGGCAAAAATACCTTGCGGGGGAAGGTGTCTACGGCTGCGTGGCGGTCGACCATGACGCCACCGGCAACGCCATGGCCATCGCCCTCGCCGTCGCCAAGGCCGTCGGCAGCACGCGGGCCGGCGTGGTCGAGATGTCGTTCCAGCACGAGACTGAGGGCGACAACTTCGAGGAACAGATCCTTTACGGGGGCGCCATTCACCTGATGAAGATGTGCTTCCGCGTCATGGTGGAAAACGGCTACCCGCCCAGCTTTGCCTACGCCAAGGCGATCCGCTCTCTCCGCAGCGTGATCGACGTCATGGACGAGGTCGGCATTGAGGAATACGTCAGCCGCCGCTGCAGCCGCACCGCCGAGTTCGCCATCCGCACCCGTGGTCCGCGCGTGATTAACGAGGAAGCGATCCGCGAAATTTTCCGCGAAACCGAGCGTGGGGAGTTCGCCCGCGACTGGATGCAGGAATGGTCCCTCGGCATGCCCACCCTCCACCGGCTCCGCCGCACCGCCGCCGACGGCCAGATGGAGAAGACCGGTCAGGCCTGGCGGCGCGACTTCGGTCGCTAGTCCATCCCGGGAATCCTGCGATGCCCGTGCACGCCGAGCGGATCGCGCGGGACATCCAAGCCATCGCCGCTTGCACCCCAAACCCCGGCCAGGGATCGGATCGCCCCACCTTCTCCCCGCACTGGCGCAAGGCCCGGGACTACGTCATCGCCGAGGCCGCCAAGGTGGGCTGCTACCATCGCGTCGATGCCGCAGGCAACGTCCACATCCGCCAGAAATCCGTAGATTGGTCTACCCCTTGTTGGCTCGCCGGGTCTCATCTCGACAGCGTTCCGGGCGGGGGCGACTACGACGGAGTCCTTGGCGTGGTTGCAGCCCTCGAGGTCTTGCGGACCGCTGCCGAAGAAGGAAAGAACTCTCTCCCCTTTGAAGCGATCATTTTTGCCGAGGAGGAAGGCACCACCTTTGGTTTGGGCATGCTCGGAAGCCGCGGTTGGGCGGGCACCCTGGATGCCAAAGCGCTCAGGGCCCTAAAAAACTCCCAGGGCGAAGACTACTGGCAGGCCGGGAAACCCCACGATACCGATCCCGCCAAACTGGAAGCCTCCCGCCTCAAGCCGTCCGACTGGCTTGGGTTTCTGGAACTGCACATCGAACAGGGCGTGGGTATGTGGAAGCGCGGAGAAAAGGTGGCCCTCGTCACCGGAATCAACGGCCGGCGGCAATATGCGGTCACCTTCGGCGGCGTCGCCAACCATGCGGGATCGACCGGCATGGGCGATCGTCACGACGCCTTGGCGGGCGCGGCCGAGGTGGTGGCTGGACTGGAATCCCTGGCCTCGGCCTTGGGAGCCCGGGTGGTCGCCACCGTCGGCCGGATCACGGTCGAGCCTAATGCCGTTAACGTCATTCCTTCCTCTGCCAGTTTAACCGTGGATGTGCGGGCCCCCGAGGATGGCCTTCTCACCGAAGCCGATGCCCGGGTTCGGAAACTAGTGAAGGACGCGGCTGCCAAGCGTGGCCTTTCCGCGGAAATCAAACAGACCGAGGCTCTCCCGGCCGTCGCCCTCAGCGCGAAGCTGGCTGATCGGATCCGCAGTGCAGCTGCCCGCCTCACCCTTCCCCCGCTTCCCGAAACCACCAGCGGCGCCCTGCACGACGCGGCCATCCTTGCCCCGCTCATTCCCACCATCATGCTTTTCGTCGCCAGCAAGGATGGGATCAGCCACAACCCGGGCGAATTCAGCCGGACCGAGGACATGGCCACCGCCACCCGCCTGCTCTACGAAGCCATCAGTCGTTCCTGACATATCGCTCCAAAAAAGACATTGATACTATCCAGCAGGGAGCAAAACTATTCCCTATGCAGAATCCCCACCTCTCCAAAATTTCCCGCCGCCGCTTTTTTTACTACGGCTTTGCCGGCCTCGCCGGACTGACCGGAGCCGGACTCACCCGCTACCTCCCCGGGACCTCCTGGGCGGCCAAGACGGAGGACGGCATCATGGTGGAGGATGCGGTCTACCAGGGCATCCGGGAGTCCCTCGGTAAATACATCTACCTCACCCCGCAAAAACTTGGCGGCGGCACCCACGCCGTCGACCTCGGCACCCAAAAGACCCTTTCCTGGATCTCCTACTGGAACTACGGGGACTCCTGCCCGATCTCCCACCACCTGGCCGCTTTCTACGCCGACAGCGGCGACCCCTACAAGGGCTTCGAATTCATCAACTCCACCCAAGGCGGCGACAACGTCCTCATGTACGGCCTCAAGACCCGCATCAAGGAAAACGGGATGCTCGGCAAGCACGGCATGGGCAACAACATCTACCGTGTCGGCTACGACGGAAAGACCGGGCAGATGGAGCTTCTCGAAAACATTGCCGAAACCACCGGCATCGGCCTCGGCGTCCATACCGTCCCCTTTCCGGACGGCAACGGCTTCGCCTGTGGCGACGGCCAAAAGGACGTCGTCGGCTTTTTTTCCCGCGCCCGCGGGCAGGACAAGACCAAGGTCCTCACCGCCTTCCGGGGTGACTGGGCGCCGAACTCCAAAACCCTCGCCGACACCTGGACCAAGGGCGGCACCATCCGCCTCACCCGCCTCGCCCCCGGCAAGGACGGCAAGTACGACTACTTCGGCACCAAGGGCAACAAGATCAACTACGAGATGGCCCCCATGGCCGAGCTCCTCGTCGAGCGCGGCCAGACCCCCGGCGACAGCCCCCACACCCTCACCGGGCTCGATTTCTGCCTGCACGATCCCCGCAACCGCTACTCCATCGCCGCACTCCGCATGTGCGGCGGTGGCTTCGTCATCGATCGCACCACCATGGAGCCGATCTGCTACCTCATGGCCAACGAGGGCCTCGCCGACAACTGGCCCGTCAAAAAAGTCTCCGGCAACCCGGACGCATGGGAAGTCACCCTCCCCTCCGTCGGCAATCCCATCCACGAGACCGGCTTCAACCCCTCCGGCAACCACCTCGTCATGATGAACAACCTCCGCGCCAACAACGTGGCCGTCTTCGACAGCTCCTCCGACGATCCCCGCGCCTGGAAGCGCGTCACCTTCGTGAAGGACAAGGAATGGGTGGGCGAATATCCCTCCCCCTTCCACGTCAATTTCTCCATCGACGGCTCCAAATGCTTCTTCACCGTCCTGCGCCCCAAACCCATGAAGTCGGACGTCTACGTCGTCTCCACGAAGGACTGGAAGGTCATGAAGAAGTTCCGCAACGTCGGCGTCGACACCCAGACCACCGCCACCACCTACGACGGCAAGTACGCCCTCATCATCTTCTCCGGTTTCCAGCGGATGGAGTCCGGCGCCTTCGTCTTCCGCCAAGACACCCTCGAGCAGGTCGGCTACATGCCGAACTTCGGCGGCCATCACGACTGCGTCATCGTCCCCTCCAAGGTCGAGGAGATGAAGTTCAGCCGTAGCTGCACCGTCTAGCCCAACTCCGCCGCCGCTTGATCCTCTTCCCGCTCGGGCTGCGGCTACTTCTGCAGGAGGTCCGTCGCAGCCCCGGGCGCGTCTTTCTTCTCTCCTCCGCTGTCGCCGTCGGCGCCGCCTCCATCTTTCTTTCCCTCGTCTTCCGCCAGACTATCCAACAGGGCCTCGAAAACTCCCTCAACCGCCTGGGAGCTGACCTCATCATCCTGCCCCGCTCCGTCACCCACCATCTCACCGCCGCCCTGCTCGCGGGCGAACCCGGCGCCCCACCCCTCGACCCCGCCATCGTCCCCCTTCTCCGCACTCTCCCGGGCATCGAGCGCATCTGCCCCCAACGCTCCTTCACCGTGGCTTCCGACGAGGGCCACGGGGAGACGGAACTGGTCGCCTTCGACCCTGCCCACGACATCACGGTCCTGCCTTGGGTTCGCGAACGCCTTGACCGCCCCTTCCGTACCGGCGACGTCATCGTCGGCGCGCGCCGACCCGAAAGCGTCGGCTCCGCCATCTCCTTTCGCGGCCACTCGCTCGTTGTCTGGGGCAAGCTCGACCTCTCCGGCGTCGGCCCCATGGAGCGCTCCATCTTTGGCTCCTTCGCAACGTTTACTCACTCAATCGCCGGCGAATCCATCCTCAACGGTCCCGCCGATCCTTCCGCCCTTCTCATCCGTCTCCGCCCAGGCGCCCAAGCCGGCGCCATCCGCTTTGCCCTTGCCTCCCAACCCTCCATCCAGATCGCTGCCGGTTCCGGCCTTGGCATCCAGGTCCGTCAGGCCATCCGCACCATTCTTGCGGGATCGATTATCGCCACCCTCACCGGCCTAGCCATGGCCGGTCTCCTCACCCTCGGCGTCTACGCCGGGGTGGTCATGGAGCGCCGTTCGGAACTCGGCCTCCTTCTCGCCATGGGCCTTTCCCGTACCGGCCTCTCACTCTGGCTGGCCGCCGAGGCCGCCCTCTGCGCCTTGATCGGCGCGTTTTTTGGAATCCTGCTTGGTGCTGCCGGCCTCGCCCTCTTCGCCCGCTCTTTCGGTTACCTCCTTATCTCCCGGGGCATCGACTTCTCCTTTCCTCCGCTCACGTCCCTCTTTCTTCCCGCCGGACTCAGCCTGCTTCTCTGTTCAATCGTCGCCGGACTGGGTGCCCTACTCCCCGCCTGGCGCCTCGCCGGACGCGAGCTCTACCAACTCATCCGGGACAACCGCGAATGAACCCTGTTCTCCGCGCCCACAACCTCTCCCGCGTCTATCCCACCCGGCGCGGCACCGTCGCTGCCGTCGATGGAGTCTCTCTTGAAATCGGCAACACGGAGTTCGTCGCCGTCTGCGGCCGCTCCGGCTCCGGCAAATCCACCTTAATGGCCTTGCTCGGCACCCTTGCCCGACCGGACCAAGGTGCGCTGGAACTGGAAGGAACCGACCTGCTCAGCCTTTCCCCAGGGAAACTTTCCCGCCTCCGCGCCAAACGAATCGGTTTCCTTCTCCAAACCAACTCCCTTCTTCCCGGCCTCACCGCCCTCGATAACGCCGCCCTGCCGGGAATCCTAGCCGGGGAGAATCCCGACTCATCCTATGACCGCGCCCGCCAATGGCTTACCCGTCTCGGCATGGAGGGCCGTTGGGACGCTTTCCCGCAGGAACTGTCCGGAGGCCAGCAACGCCGCGTCGCCCTCGCCCGCGCCCTTCAACACAGCCCCGCTCTCCTCCTTCTCGACGAACCCACCAGCAACCTCGACCCGCGAGCGGAAGAAGAAATCCTCCATCTTCTCCGTGAGCTTCGGGACGAACGGAAGATCGCCATCTTTGCCGTCACCCACGGTGACAACCTCGCCTCCCTGGCCGATCGCGTCCTGCAGATGTCAGCCGGACGACTCACCGAAGGAGCCGTCCCCCGGGCCCCCGCCAAACGTTCTGAACACGCGGCTGTTTTGGTCCCGGTCTTTGAGGCCGTCCCGGCCGGACTCGCCCCCTCCGCCCCCACCGCCGCCCCGGAGAGCGACTGGCGCGGCCCGCTCTCCTTCTTCTTCGCCACGTTGGTGCTGGGTATCTCGCTCGTTTTTGGTTTCGACCGCGTGGTCGCCTGGACCCAAAGTCGCCAGCTCTGGGCCCGCGAAGAAAAGAAGCGGGTAGCGGAAGAGATCGCCTTCCGCCACCTCCGGGCCGATATGGAATCCGTCCAGGCCAAAGGCCAGGGCCGGGTGGAGGCGGATCTCTTCCTTCAAAACTACGATCCCACCCGCACCTTTTTTATCCTCGGACCGTCCCTGCGGGCCTTCTACCAAGCCGATGGACGCTGGGAGCCGATCCCGCTGGAGGATGGTTCCGGCAATGCGGAGACCATCCGGGAAGTGCTGCCCACCAAAACCCTCGTGCCTCTGGCCTTCACACTCCTGCCCGCCAAGTACGACGAGCTCATCCGCGGTTATTTTCACATTCGTTTCACCGGCACGATGGTCGTGAGCGAAACCCGCGACGCCACCGGCGACTTGTTCGAGCGGCAGGACGACTACTACATTTACCTGAAGGATCCGCGCCTGACGGACGACCAAGTCCGCCAACGCAACGGCTGGAAACCCGGCAGCGTGGTCCCACCCTGGATGGCCATGCCCTCCCATTAAGATGAAGTCCCCCTGGTTTTTCGCTCTGGCCGTGCTTTTCCTTGCCGGCGGTGCCTACTGGTTCACGCGTCCCGAAACATCCAAACCCGCTGCGGAACCGGAGAAGATTTCTCGCCGTCATCCCGCGCCTCCCGCGGATCTGCAAAACGTGAACCAGCAGATCGGCCAGTCCATTGCCAACGCCACCCTGGAAACGATGAATGCCCAAGCCGTTCCCCTTGGCTCCCTCCTGCAAGGGAAACCGATGGTGTTGGTTTTCTTTAGTCACGACTGCGACTGCAGCCTCGAGTTCGCACGTTACTTCGCCGCGGCAATGGAGAAGTCCAAACATAAGGCCGACTGGTACTTTGTTTTTCCCGATACGCCCGCTCAAATCGCCGCCTTCGAATCCAAGACCGGGCTTACTCTCCCTTCACTACGGGATCCAGGAACTGGTCTTTCCCGGAAACTGGAAATCAACAAGTCCGGTCCTTTTGTTCTGGTGGATCCCAAGGGAACGGTCTCCGCCATCTGGCCCGGAGTCTCGCTCGGCAGCTTCGAGGACCTTTTCACCCGGCTTGGACTTTCCCCGCTGTCCGTCCCCCAGCTCTCCGGCATCCCCCAGTCCCCCACCGCCGGCTGCCCACTGGCTTCCCCTTAATCTGTCTTCCTCCGCCGTCTCCCCATTCTTGCTAAGGTTCTGCCCAACCCTATAACCTTTTCTCTACCTACATGAAAAAATTCCCGGTCAGCATCTCACCCACTGAAATTCGCCAACAGCTCAACCAGACCGATTCCTACTCCCGCCGCTTCGCCGAAACCTGTCTCCGCGGCCTTCTCGGCTTCCGCGACGTCCCCGGCACCCTCTCCAATCGCGAGAACGTCTTCCCGCCCGTCCCCTGGGAATTCGAAAAGCTCCGCCAACGCATTCACGACAAGATTTCCCCCCATATCTACGGCTGGTACGACGAGGCCGCATCGGCCGCCGGAGGCAGCACTTCCTCTAACGTCGCCGCCTTCTCCCGCTATCGTTTCGTGCCTCGCTACCTCCACCCCGACAAAACCTTTCGCTACGCCACCCCTGTCACCCTTTCTTCCCGCGAACTAGGCGTTACCCGCCTTGCCAGCCCCACCCCCATCTTCGCCTCTCCGTACGGCTCCGCCTCCCTTTATGGCGGTCTCTCGGATGAAATCTCCCTCGCCCAAGGCGTCACCGATGCCGACGTCGTCCACTCTCTAGGCACACTGACCCGCTACAGCCTGGAAGCCGACCGCCAGGCCGTCGTCACCAACCGCTACTACTTCCGCCCGGGCCTTCGCGCCCCCTCCGGCCCCGCCCCCTTCACCATGTTCCAGCTCTACCTCACGGAAGAAGACGACATCAACCGCTCGCTCATCGAGCGGGCCAAGCGGGCGGGCGTCTCCGTCATCCTCTTCACCATTGACGCCGGGGCCGGCCACGGCGGCGCCCCCATGATGGATCTTGCGGCGGATTTCACCTACTGCTCCGGCATCGCCGGCAATCTCCTCCACGACCCCGTCTTCCACGAGAAGTGCTACCGCCGGCGCGGCTGCGTCGGCACCCGCTCCCCCAAACTCCTCACCTACGCCTCCCGCCGTCTTGGCCTTTCCGTGAAAAAACTGGCCGACGCCTGCGATCCCGCTGCCGCGTTCGATTACGGCCGCACCATCCAGTTCGGCGGCATGGGCCGGCAAAACTCCGTCCGCAACTCCCGCTCACCAGCCTATCCGTGGTCGGTCGAACACATCGCCCGGCTGGCCCACTCCCGCAAAAATATCTCTCCTGCCCACCCCGCCTTCACCCACCGCCGCGGTCTCCCCTTGGCGGTCAAAGGCGTCATGAGCGTCGAGGACGCCCGCCACTGCCAGGATTCCGGGGCCGATGCCGTCTACGTCAGCAACCACGGCGGTCGCTTCGTCTTCAACTCCATCGCCCCAATCGAAGTCCTCCCCGAGATCCGTAAGGCCGTGAAAAAGAAGGACCGAAACTTCGGCGTCTGGTTGGACAGCGGCATCCGTAGCGCCGCCGATGTCCTTATCGCCTACGCCCGAGGCGCCGAGTTTGTCGGTATCGGCCGACCCGTCATCTACGCCTGCGTGGACAAAGGACGGGGCGGCGTCCGCCAGATCCTTCAGGGGCTCCTCTACACTATACGTGACCAGGCCCGTCTTTGCGGGCTTCAGTCCGCCACGGAGATCCACGCCAAAACGGATATTGTTCGGCCGGCCTGAATCTCCTTTGCTCAATCTCTTATGATCAAAGTTGCCGACTATGTAATCAACCGTCTTGCGGATCTTGGAATCGACCATGCTTTCGGTGTCCCCGGGGACTACTCCTTCCCGATCGACGACGCCATCGAGTTAAACTCCCGCATCAAGTGGGTCGTCTGCTCCAACGAACTCAACGCCGCTTATGCTGCCGACGGCTACGCCCGCCGCCGCGGCGCCGCCCTCCTCACCACCACCTACGCCGTGGGGGAGCTGAGCGCCATCAACGGCGTGATGGGTGCCAAGGCCCACCGCGTCCCCGTCTTCCACGTGGTCGGAGCTCCCTCCACCAGGATCCAGCGTCGCCGCTTGGTGACCCATCACAGCCTGGGTGACGGCACCTATAACAATTTCTTTAACGTCTCCGCCGCCTCGGCCGGTGTCTTCGCCCACCTCACCCCTGATAATGTCGTGTCCGAACTGGAACGCCTCATCCGCGAGGCCTTCCGTCTCAGCCAGCCCGCCTACATGCTGATCCCCGAGGATTTTGCCCGGATGCCGATCCGGCAAACCCCGGTCAAAGGAACCCGGGTAGCCTCCATCACCCGCGGGAAAAGCAGCCCTTCGGAACTCCGGGCCGCCGTCCAAGCTATCGTTGCCCGGATGAAAAAAGCCCGCCGCGCCGTGGTCCTTCCCACCTTCCACGTCGGGCGTTACCAAGCCAAGGCGGAGCTTCTTTCCTTCCTCCAGCGTACGCGCCTGCCCTTTGCCCTGACCGATATGGATAAGGGTCTGCTCGATGAGACCCATCCGCAGTACCTCGGCATCTACGGCGGCAAATCTTCCTATCCCGCTTCCGTGGCCTCTGCGGTGGAACGGTCTGATCTCCTTCTCGATATCGGCGGAGTCATCCGGGAAGACTTCAACATGGGCCTATGGACCGACCGCCTGGGCAAGGTTCCCCGGATCACCATCGGCACGGACTATGTGGAGGTTGGCGACCTGACCTTCACCGGCGTCCAAATCCGTGACGTGCTCCGATTCCTCGCCCGTCTGGCCCCCAAGGCCCGAACGGTCCGCCGGGCCTCTCCCCAGCTGTTCCCGATGCGCGGCTCGGCCCATGACCAGATCACCGCCGACTCCTTCTACCCCCGCCTGCAGCGTTTCCTGCGGCCGGGCGACACCCTCGTGGCGGAGACCGGCACCTGCATGCTCCACCTCGCCAAGATGTGGCTGCCCACGAACGTCGGATACGAATCCCAGCTTCTTTGGGGCTCGATCGGTTGGGCTACCCCCACCACCCTCGGCGTGGCCATCGCCGAACCCAAGCGCCGCACCATCTTGGTGACCGGCGACGGCTCCCACCAACTCACTGCCACGGAAATCGGGGTGATGGGCCGCTACGGCATCAACCCTATCGTCATCGTCCTCAACAACGGTTTGTACGGCGTGGAAGACGTCATCAGCGAACGTGGCCACGTCTATGACGATCTCGCCGGCTGGAATTACCACACCCTGCCCGCCGCCATGGGCTGCCGCGACTGGTTCTGCACGCGAATCGAAACCGTGGGCGACCTCGAATTGGCACTGGAAGAGGCCCGCAACCACAACGGGGGTTGTTACCTGGAAGTCATGATTCCGGAGACCGAAAGCCAACCTCTCTCCCGCTCCGCCATCGACAACATTTACAAAACCAACACCCCGCGCGCCTGAACCCTCGTTTGTTTTCGATTAGGTAGGGCGGCCTCTCCGAGGCCGCCTTGCTGAAAATTTAAAGTTCTAAATTTAGGCGGGCTCATCGAGCCCGCCCTACCCAGCTCGAGGCTGAAACATGGTAGCGGTGGTTGTCCCCAACCGCCCGAACCTCATCCTCATCCTTCCACCTAATCCCTATCCGGCTTCCTCAATAGCCTTAAGGCAGTAATACTTCACCGCCTCACTCATCGGAGGTTGGAGGCTCTCCAGATCCCTCCGGTTACAC
>VHDM01000035.1 GCA_016876055.1 Verrucomicrobiota bacterium | reverse complement strand
AACTAAACCCCGACAATCCGGCCTATCTCGACAGTCTGGCATGGGCCCTCTTTAGGATGGGCGATCCCCGTGGGGCCGAGTCCCTCATGGTCAAAGCCCTCCAGCAGGTTCCCGATGACCCCATCCTATTGGAGCATTACGCGGATATCCTCGCAGCCCTCGGGCGAAAACCGGAAGCCATCGAAAACTACCGCCAGGCCCTGCTCGTTGGTGGTCCGCCCGTCGTTCTCAGGGATAAAATCCGCGCCACCGCCAAAAAAGTAGGAAAACGCTAGTCCCGTGTTGGACTCCCTCCTTTCCCAAGCCGCCTCACTGGTCTGGGGGCCTTGGTTGGTGGCTCTCCTGTTTGGGACGCATCTCTTTCTGACCTGGAAAACAGGCTTCATCCAAAAACACCTCGGCACCGCCCTGCGCCTGTCCGTGGCCAAGGATCCCGGCGCACCCGGCGACATCAGTCAATTTAGCTCACTCATGACCGCATTGGCGGCCACCATTGGTATGGGAAACATCTACGGCGTGGCTGGTGCGGTTCTCATCGGGGGGCCGGGGGCGGTCTTTTGGATGTGGCTCACCGGGGTCTTTGGCATCGCCACAAAATATTCCGAAGCCCTGTTGGCCGTAAAATACCGCATCCAAAACAGCCGCGGGGAAATGTCCGGCGGGCCCATGTTTGTCTTGGAACGCGGCCTCAACGCCCGCTGGGCGGGTATTTTGTTCGCCCTGTTCACGGCCGTGGCTGCTTTTGGGATCGGTAACATGGCCCAGTCCAACGCCATCGCGGAGATGGTTTTGGTCAAGAAGACGGTGCTCGGCCTTACCCAGGCCGATGACTCCATCCGCCTTGGGCTGGGGTTGGCCATGGCGGGTCTCACTGCAGTCGTGATTCTCGGTGGGATTAAATCCATCGCCCGGTTCTGCGGGTTTTTGGTGCCCTTGATGGCGGGTTTTTATGTGTTGGGCTGCCTGGTGATCCTGGTCAGCACGTTCGATCGTTTGCCGGCAGCTCTTTCGCTGATCGTAACTTCTGCCTTCACCGGACATGCCGCGGTCGGGGGCTTCCTTGGGGCAGGTCTTGCCGAAGCTATGCGCTACGGGATCGCCCGCGGACTTTTCTCCAACGAATCAGGGCTCGGCAGCGCCCCCATTGCCGCAGCCGCCGCCCGGACCAGCGACCCCGTTCGGCAGGCCTTGGTTTCAGGAACCGGCACTTTCTGGGACACAGTGGTAGTTTGCGCCTTAACCGGTCTGGTCGTGGTCAGCTCAGGCGACTGGACGGCTCCCGACCTCAACAAGGCTCGCCTCTGCGATTTGGCCTTTAACCATATCGGGGCCTTGGGGGATCTTATTTTGATCGGCGGACTGCTGACCTTCGTTTTCTCCACCATCCTCGGCTGGGGGTACTATGGGGAAAAGGCGGTGGAATATCTTTTCGGGGTCCGCTCGGTCTTTCCTTACCGGCTGTTCTGGGTCGTGGCCGTCTTTATCGGTGCCATCTGGAAGAGTGATGCCGTTTGGAACTTCTGCGACATCATGAACGGCCTCATGGCCCTCCCCAATCTCGTCGCCTTGCTTTTGCTCAGCGGCGTCATCACCTCGGAAACCCGCCGCTACTTCTCTAAGCCTTCCTAAGCGTTCAGCTTCACAAAAACAAACAGGCTTCGGTTTAAACTTCAGGCCTTAAGCTTCGTCGGGTCCCCTCCCCACCCCGCCACTTTCGCTTTCGCCGCTGCTTCCTCGGCTTCCTTGATTTTACCAGCCCGGCCCAGCGCCAAAGATAGGCTGCTGTAGGCCAACTGGTCCTTGGGTTTGAGGCGCACAAGATTTTGTAGGACCTCAATCGCTTCCTCGAGTTTTTCGAGTTTCACCAGCGCCATCCCCAGGGACTGCCAGGCGTCCGCCAAGCTGGGGTCCAGCTGGGTGGCCTTTCGATAATGTTGGGCCGCCTCCTCCATCTCCCCCAACGCCAAGGCCGTGTGCCCGCCATCCATCTGCTCCTCTGCAGTCATGATCGAAATATGCCTGTGAGGACGCCCTGCGACGATACCTCCCGGGCTATGACCCGAACATTCCAGCCACAGGCCTTGGCCACCTTGGCGGTGGCCGGCCCGATCACCGCCGCCTTGGGCTCATAGGGCGCCTTGGGAACGAGTCGTCGGAAGCGCTCCGCGGCTGTCCCGCTGGCAAAAACCACCCAATCCGCACCCTCTTGTTGAAGAGCATTTTGAATGAATTGAGGAGGACGTACAGGCTGGGCGTTTCGATACGCCACAATTCGCCCGACCCGGAATCCTCTTTTTTGGAGAATTCCCATAAACCTTCCATCTTCCGAGTTCCCGGTGACATGTAGGATGGGATCTACTTTCTTTCCCGGCCAGACCTTGGCGAAAGCCTCTGCCCCTGGTCCCGGACCGACAAAGTCCGCCCTTAGTCCGATGGACTGAAGAATCTCGGCGGTTGACCTGCCAACGACCGCGATCTTTTTCCCGGCCAACTTACGCAAATCTCCCACAAGTCCCATCAGGGTTCGCACCCCTGCCCCGCTGGTAAAGACAATCCATGTTGTTTTTGCAATTTGATCGGCCCACGAAGCCTTAGGCCTAAGGTTCCGTATCTCAGTCATCGGCAGCTCCCACACCTCCGCCCCCTCTTTCTCAAACACCTCCCGCCAACCTTTGCCCAATGCCTTGCTGACGGTCAGGACCACCCGTTGCCCAGCCAAACGACCCCGCACCTGCTTCCCCACCCATCTCCTGAGGCCCACCACTCCTCCCACCACCACGACGGCAGGAGCACGGATCGCAGCTCTGTTGGCGTCCTTGGAGAGATTTCCCACGGTCGAAACTACCGACCTCTGACCCCGGCAGGTCCCCCGCGAAATCAGGGCTGCTGGAGTTTCCGGCGAAAATCCAGACTCCACCGCCCGTTGCAGAAACTCCTCCAGTCCTTCCACCGACATGTAACCCACTAAGGTTTTTCCGCTGACCGATCCTTCGGCCCGGGATCCAATTTTGAACACCAACTCCGTGCTCAGTCCCCGCTGGGTCACTGGAATACCTTCCATTGCTGGAGCCGCCACCCCAGCGGTGACCCCGGGCACCACCTCAAAAGGGATTCCCGCCTTGGCCAGCGCCTCCGCCTCCTCTCCGCCACGACCAAACACAAATGGATCTCCTCCCTTCAAACGTACTACCTCCTTGCCCTTCCGGGCTGCCTGGATCAGGCCATGACAAATATCGGGCTGTTCGGCCCTTTTCCCTCCGGGCTCCTTGCCCACATCGATCGCCTCGGCCCCGGGCTTGGCCCACACCAGAATGCCGGGATTCACCAGCCGATCAAAAAACACCACATCCGCCCGGCCAAGCACGGCGCGACCCCTGAGGGTAAGCAGCCCCGGATCTCCCGGTCCGGCTCCCACCAACCAAACTTTGCCGACCTTACCCACGGCGCATCTCTTCAGCCAAACGCACTCCCAAGGTCTCGGGTTCTGACGCGGGACCTCCCATGTGGGCACGCTGCACCCCGCCATGCCGGTCCCGAACCGCTGCCCGCAGATGGATCATGCCCATGGGATTCATTGTCCCCAAAGCCCCTAACGATTCGGAACACCCCCCGCCCCACCTTTGCAAAAAGCCTTTCTCGGCTTCCACGCAGGCCCGCACCGACGAATCATCAATCTTTTCCAGAACCTTGCGCACTTTACGGTCCTCCACCCGGCACTCCACCGCCAACGCCCCCTGGCCAGGCGCAGGTACCATCCAAGTTGGATCTAACCGTTCCATGACTAACTTTTCCGTTAATCCGCCCAGCCGATCAATGCCGGCACACGCCAGGATCAAGCCCCACAAGGACGGATCGTCCTGCAGCTTGTCCAGCCTCCGGTCCACGTTCCCACGGATTCCGCGGATCTTGGTCTCCTTCCACTTCTCCCGCCAAAACATGTCCCGCCGTGGGCTCCCGGTGGCCACGACCGCACCCCGGAAGGGATTCTCAGAATCCTCCCGCTTGCGAACCAGGGCATCCCGGGGGTCCACCCGCTCCGGGTAGGCCGCCACGCACAGATTGGCCGCCAGTCGGGTCGGCAGGTCCTTGGCGCTGTGCACGGCTGCATCAATGACCTTCCGGATAAGCTGCTGCTCCAACGCAGAGCTAAACTCCCCCAACTCCTCCGGTAGTTCTTCCCCAAACTCCGATCGTTCATCTCCCGTGGTCTGGATGATGACCAGTTCCACCCCCGTGCCTGGGCTGGCTTGGCGAATCCGCTCCGCCACCCGGCGGGCCTGCACCCTCGCCAACCGGCTTCCCCGGGTCCCCAAGCGAAGGTTCATCCCTCCGAACTGCGTGCCGTGCTTTGCCGCCCACCCCCATGGATCCAGCTGCGTTCATGGGCCCGCAACACCTCCTCCGCGCGGTGGATGGAACCGAGCGATTCGGGCAGCACCTCCCTCCGCTTCGCCAACTCCTCCAGATCCAACCAGAAAGCTTGCGGATAGGACCGGCGGATTTGGGTCAGCGTTCTCGGAACTCCCAGATCCACCAAGGCCACGGGACCTGACTCCGTCACCGAGCCATTCCAGGCTAATTCCCCCCCGTTCAAGGCAGATGCCAGCACTCCGCACGCCCTCGTCGCCTCTCCCCATCGGCTCCACAGCACCGTCTCCCCGCCAAGTTCTGCCGCCAGCGACGCTGCCCGCTCGGTCGTACGCGAAGACACCCAGATTTTGGAAAAACCCTGCTCCCTGACCGCCTGCCCAAAGCTCCGCGCGGTGTGCCCGGCTCCCAAAATCAGGAGGGGTCCGACCGCCTGTTCTGATATCTCCTCGGCCAACGCCTCGGCCGCGCACCGCCCCACGGAAGGATCCCCCCTCCCAAACCCCGCCGCCTGCCGGGCCGCGCGGGCCGCCCGTAAAGCTGATTGAAATAGCCCGTGCATGGTCTTGCTGGTTCCGCCCAGCTCGCCGGATCGCTGGTACGCCGTCCGCACCTGCCCGAGGATCTCCGCTTCCCCAATCACCATGGAGCGAAGTCCGGCTGCCACCTCGGCCAAGTGCCGCCAGCAGGCCAGTCCTTCATGCAGGTACACCCCCCGCGTCGCCTGCCACACCTGCCCCAGCTTTGCCGGCATCGCCCGAACCAGAGCCTCGGTGATCTCCAGCCCCCGCCACCTGGATACCCCGTAAATCTCCACCCGGTTGCAGGTGCTCAGAAACACCGCTTCTTCTGCCCCATTGTGCTCGATCAGGTGGGGTACCAACCGTTCCCCGGCCAGGGAGACCAGCGCTTCCCGCTCCGCCAAAGCCGTTGCGTGGTGATCCACCCCCGCGCAAAAAATTCCCGCACTTTTTCTCATCCGCGCCTCAAAAGAATTTTACTCTTTTTCGGCCCGGCTCCGGGCGGGGGTCGGGCTCCCGGCCCCAGGAGCTCTTCCATTTTGGCGGTGAGCGGTCCGGGACTTTTTGCCTCCGTGGCGGCCCAGATTACTTCCCCGTTTTTGCCGAAAATTTTCACCTTCATCACCTCCTCATCGTTCCCCCATCCCAGAGCCTCAGTCACCCGGCCGTCAAAATCCGGAACCGCACAGAGGTACCCGCGGGGGTTACGAGGGTTGCCCCGGGCCCGAAACCAGGGTTCCAGGATGATTGCCTCCTCATCCAAGTCGGCTCTCATTTTTCCCTTGGTCCAGCCACGCACAAAGCTCCCCAAAGACCTTCGCAGATCCACCACCACAATCAAACGGAACTCCTCCAGGCCCTGCCATGGATAAAGCGCCCTGCCGAACTCCCGGGTGGTCTCAGCCAACGGTTGGCTGCTGGCCATGATCACCGTGATTTGACCGGGGGGATTCAGCACCGTCGGTCGGCCGTCGCAGTTTTCCACCTCCGGCCATCCCCCCGCCTGGGTCCACCCGGCCAAAAGCAACCCCAGGCCGAGGACCGCCCTCATTTCACCCCCAAAAGAAACCCGGTCAGATACTCACTTTCGGGAAACTGCTCATCCACCGGATGGTCCGGTGCCTGGCCCAGGGTTTCGTTCCGGAGGACTCTCTTCCCCGCGTCGCGCGCCGCCATCTGCACCACTTCCCACAATTCCTCTTTTCCCACGCGGTGCGAGCAGGAAAAGGTCGCCAAAATCCCGCCCTCAGGCAGAACCCGGAAGGCCTGCCGGTGCAGTTCGCCCAACGCCCTCCTACCTGCCTCCATTCCTAATCCTCCCTTCACCAGACCCGGGGGATCCAACACGATCAGGTCATACTCCCCCTTTCGCACCCCCCGTAGAAATCGAAACGCATCATCCTCCACCCACTTCACGCTCAGCCCATGCCACCCGGCCGCCTGCCTTCCCAACTGCAGACTCGCTTCTGACTGATCCAACGCCGTCACCTGGGCCCCCGCCCTCGCCGCCCTCAATCCAAAACCACCGGTGTGGCAAAAAACATCCAGCATCCGCCTGCCCTTGGCCACGGCCGCCACCTTCCCGTAGTTCTCCTGCTGGTCCAGATAGGTACCCGTCTTTTGCCCGCCCCGCAGATCGACCGGCACCTCCAGCCCGCCAATCTCCACCCGCACGGGTTGGTCCGGCACCGCGCCAATCGCCACCGGGTCCAAGTGGCTGAGGCCCTCCATCTTTCTTCCTGGCGAATCGCGCCGGAGCCAGATTCCTTCCGGCTGAAGAAGCTTTTGAATTTCCGGCTGCAAAACCTCCCAGTGTCGTTCCATCCCCAGGGTCGTCATTTGCACCACCAGATGCTTTCCATACTGATCCACCACCAGTCCGGGTAATGCGTCGGCTTCGGACCAAACGAGCCTCCGGGCCGGCTTGACCTTCCGTCTGTCCACGGCCTGGGCCAGGGCTCCCCGCGCCCAGCCACCGTCCAGGTTTCCAATATCCCTGCGGAATCGTCGCCAGACGATCCGCGCCCCTTCCCGGTAGAGCCCCGTTCCGAGCAGCTCATCGTTCGGCCCCCGGGCCACCACCGGTTGCCCATCCCGGTCTTGGCCGGCTCCTCGGGTGATTTCATGGGAAAAAATCCAGGGATGTCCCTGCCGGGCAGCGCCTCTTCCGGTTGGGCGCAACCGGATCGTCCCAAGGTTCTTTTCCGTCAACGGGTCAGATCGGCCGGGCTGGGCTGGCCGACTTCCGGGTACTCATACACATCCCCCCGGTAGTTTTTTAGGATCACGCGGTCATCCGCCATCCCCACGATGTAGCTCGGCCCGATCGGAATCTTTCCGCCACCACCCGGCCCATCCACCACATAGGTCGGCACGGCATAGCCGGTCGTGTGGCCACGCAACTGCTCCATCATCTCCTGCCCCTCGCGAATCGTCGTCCGGAGATGGGCCGACCCTGTGATCAGGTCGCACTGGTACAGGTAATACGGCCGCACCCGGCAGAGCAGTAGTTTGTGATACAGCTCCTTCAGGGTTTCCACCCGGTCGTTGACCCCTCGCAGCAAGACACTCTGGTTGCCCAGCGGAATCCCGGCATCGGCCAACCGCTCGAGCGCCGCCCTCACTTCCGCCGTCAGCTCCTTCGGGTGATTGGAGTGAATGCTCAGGAAAAGGGGATGATGCTTGCGGAGCATCGCCACCAGTTCTGGTGTGATCCGTTGAGGCAGGAAAATGGGAATCCGGCTGCCGATTCGCACAAACTCGATGGACGGGATTTTTCTTAGCCGGGTGAGGATCGCATCGAGCTTGGCGTCGGCAAGTAGCAGCGGGTCTCCCCCGGAAAGCAACACGTCCCGTATCTCGGGATGTTTTTCCAGGTAAGCAAAGGCTCCCTCCAGATCCACCGACAGTTCCTGCTCCCCCGCCCCGCTCACCACCCGACTCCGCGTGCAGTAGCGGCAGTAGGACGCGCATCGGTCGGTCACCAGAAGTAGAACCCGATCAGGATACCGGTGGACCAGTCCCGCCACGGGCATGTGGGAGTCCTCCCCGCAGGGATCGGTCAGCTCGTCAGGATTCGTGACCGACTCCTCGATCCTCGGCACCACCTGGCGGCGAATCGGGCAGTCGGGATCGTCCTTGTCGATCAAATTGAAAAAATGGGGCGTGATCCCTAGGGCCAGCTTCTTTCCGGCCAGAATCGTGCCGGCTCTCTCCTCTGGCGTCAGGGCGAGTCGAAGTTCCAGCTGCTCCAGATTCTGAATCCGGTTGCGCAGTTGCCATGCAGGGTCGTTCCACTGTTCGGGGGTGGCGGAACCCCAAGCCCCCGGAGGATTCGCGGCGAAGTCGCGTGCGCTCACTTAAGTAACTCTAATAATACAAACCCCCTCCCCCACGCGCCACCGTTTTGTTTGTCATGGCCGGCTCGGCCATCACGGATGAAGGGGCAGAATTAGGATTAATTTAGCTTTGGGTTCCGATGCTAGCCTTGGCCTAAACTTGAACCTTCCGCCTAATCCCGCCGCTTAACGGCGGGTCTTGGCCAGCTCCACAATCCGGTCTTGCACCACCGCCGTCGCCTGCGCCCCCTCATCTCCCTTTTCCCGACTCCGTACCGCCACCTGCCCGGCTTCAGCCTCGCGCTGTCCACACACCAAAAGGAACGGAACCTTGTCCAGCTGACCCCTCCGGATCTGGGCGCCCAGCTTGTCGCCTTTCGTATCCACCGAAACCCGTAACCCCGCCGCCTTGAACTCCCCCGCCCGCTTCTCGGCGTAAGCGACCATCTGGTCATTCACCGGCAGAAACCGGGCCTGCTCCGGCGCCAGCCACACCGGAAACGCCCCCCGATAGTGCTCAATCAACAGTCCGGTAAAGCGCTCCAGGGAACCGAACGGTGCCCGGTGAATCATCACCGGCCGATGCTTCGCGTTGTCCGCCCCGGTGTAGGCCAGCCCAAATCTCTCCGGCAGGTTGTAGTCGACCTGCACGGTTCCCAGTTGCCATTCCCGACCAATCACATCCTTCACCACAAAGTCGATCTTCGGCCCGTAAAAGGCCGCCTCGCCGGGCTCTTCACTCGCCTGAACGCCAAGTTTTTTTGCTGCCTCCTTTACCGCCTTCTCCGCCTTGTCCCAAAGTTCCTTCGCCCCCACATATTTGTCGGTTCCCGGCTCCCTCAACCCCACCCGCACCCGAAAATCACGCATCCCCAGGGTGTCGAGAACCAACCGCACCATTTCCAAACATCCTTCCACCTCCCCGGCCACCTGTTCCTCGGTGCAGAAAATATGGGCGTCATCCTGGGTAAAGCCCCGCACCCGGGTCATCCCGTTTAGTTCCCCCGACTGCTCCCAACGGTAGACCGTGCCAAACTCCGCCAACCGCACCGGCAAATCCCGGTACGACCGCGGCCGCGACGCATAAATCTTGATGTGCATCGGACAATTCATCGGCTTCAGCAGGTATCCTTCGATCTCCCCCTTCGCGATCCGGTTGCTTAAATCCGCACAACTGCACTTCTCCTTGGCCATCTTCTCCAGGGTCTCCCCGTCCACCAACGGCGGGTACTGCGACTCCCGGTAGTACGGGAAATGGCCGGAGGTCCGGTACAGGCCCAACCGCCCGATGTGCGGGGTGAACACCTGCTCATACCCCCGCTTGGACAACTCTTCGGTGAGAAACCTCTGCATCTCCTGCCGGACGATCGCCCCGTTCGGCGTCCACATCACCAGGCCCGGCCCCACCTCGTCGTCGATCAGGAACAGGTCCAGTTCCTTGCCCAGCTTCCGGTGATCCCGCAGCTTCGCCTCTTCCAACTGTTTCAGATATGCCTCCAATTCCTCCTTCTTGGCAAACGCCGTCCCGTACAACCGCTGCAGCTGCGCATTTTTCTCATCCCCGCGGTGATAGGCCCCCGCCACCGATAACAGCTTGAACGTTTTCACCTGCCCCGTGCTCTTCACGTGAGTCCCCGCACACAGGTCGGTGAAATCCCCGTTGGTGTAAAACGTGATCGCCTCCCCCTCCGGAATGTCGCCCAGCCGGCTTACCTTGAAATTCTGCCCGCGCGACTCAAACCACTTCTTCGCCTCGTCCCGCGTCACCTCCTGGCGCACAAACGGCTGGTTTTCCTTGGCCACCTTCGCCATCTCTGCCTCGATCTTCGCAAAATCCTCCTCCGTGAACCGGTGCTTCAGGTCAAAATCATAGTAAAACCCCGTCTCCGTGGGCGGGCCGATATCCAGCTTGGCATCCGGCCACAGCCGCAGCACCGCCGTTGCCAGCATGTGCGCGGCGGAATGCCTCAACTCCTCCAACGGGGTCATCGCCATCGCGCCAACCTAGGCAACTCCCGCCTTCCGCACCAGCCGCCACCCCCCCACCCCGTCCCGCACCTCCCACCCCGCCTTCGCCAGCTCGTCCCGCAGCCGGTCTGACTCCTTCCACTCCTTTGCCTTGCGGGCCGCCTCCCGTGCCTCGGCCAACTTCTGCACCCCCGGCGGAATCTCCACGTCCTTTGCAAAATACGGGCCCACGCCCAACACCCCCAGGATCCGGTCCATCCCCGCCAGCTCTTCCGCCGCCTCCTCGGCCTTCATCCCCTGCCGCCGTTTTCGGTCCACCTCCGCCGCCGCCGTGTACAACGCCCCCCACGCCTTGGGCGTCTCCAGATCCTCCCGCAACGCCTCCCACGCCGGACCGAAAGAACCCCAGCCCGCCCGGGCCGACTTCCTTCCCGCGGCCGTCTCCACCAACCCCGCATGCACCCGGCCTAACTTCTCCCGACCATGCCGCGCCGCCAGCATCGTATCCCAGGAAAAGTTCAGCGGCTGCCGGTAATGACCCGCCAACAGCACCAGCCGCAGATCGGCCGGCTCATACCCGCGCTTCGCCACATCCTCCAGCGTGTACAGGTTGCCCAGGCTCTTGCTCATCTTCCGGTTCTCCACCAGCAGGTGGGAAACGTGGAACCAGTGACGCACAAACGCCTTCCCGCTCGCCGCCTCGCTTTGGGCGATTTCGTTCTCGTGATGCGGGAAGATCAGGTCCGCCCCGCCCCCGTGCAGGTCGATCGTCTCCCCCAGAATCTCCATCGCCATCGCGCTGCACTCCAGGTGCCACCCGGGCCGACCCTTCCCCCACGGGCTTTCCCAAAACACCTCCCCATCCTCCGGCTTGTGACCCTTCCACAAAACAAAGTCGGCCACCTGCTCCCGTGCATACTCGTCCGCATCCGCCCGGCCCGACGCCCCTTCCTTTAACTCCCGCTCATCCAACCGCGAAAGCTTCCCGTAGTTCGGAAACGACTTCACCCGGTAGTAGACCGACCCGCCCGACTCATACGCGTGGCCCGATTTCACCAACCGCTCCACCAGGGCGATCTGCTTCGGGATAAACTCCGTCGCCTTGGGTTCCTTGGTGGGCTTCTTCAGCCCCAACGCCTCCCCATCTTTCCAGAACCGGTCGGTCCAGCCTTGGGTGAAGTCACCCAGTTTCTGTTTGGCTTCCCGGGCCCCTTTGATCGTCTTGTCGTCCACATCGGTCAGGTTGCGGACATGCTTTACCTTTCCGCCCGCCGCCTCCCACACCCGAACCAGCAGGTCCTGCACCACAAAGCTGCGGAAGTTTCCGATATGGGCCGGCCCGTACACCGTCGGCCCACAGGCATAAAATTTCAGTCCCTGGCCATCCCCGGCCGTCAGCGGTTTCACCGCTCTCGTCGCCGTGTCAAAAAGCCTGACTTCCTCCATCCGCGGAAAATAACAGGAACCTCAAAAACATAAACCCCCTTCATCTCTTTGGCCCGTTTCCCTTCACGTTCCTATTCACGAACATTTCCCACCTTTTGCCCTTCAAAAATCATCGGTATAATCTTTCCTTCTTGAACCCCAGGCTTTCCATTCCCATCAGAAGTCGCCGTCTTCGCCGTACCCTCGGCATTCGCCGCCTGTTTTCCGAGACCTCTGTTTCCGCCTCCCACCTCGTCGCCCCGCTCTTCGTCAAAGA
>VHDM01000034.1 GCA_016876055.1 Verrucomicrobiota bacterium | reverse complement strand
ATACTGAACCAAAGATAACTGTTCCCGCACTTAAAGGTACACTAAACTTTGCCTCAAACTGCTAAGCTAAGTCGACTAATTAAAGACTCCAAAGACTCATTAATCATCAATCCTCATAAACAGCGCTAGTTGAGGTGGTTATGTCGGCAGCCGGTTTAACCCTTGACTGCGGATTTACCTGTATGGAAGAAGTACCGATGAATCAGCCGAATAACCTATTGGATGCCTCTACAGTCGCCGCAGATACCGCCCAGGCTCTTCTTGCGATGCAAGCAATACTGGTATGTGAGGATCGACCTTTTATCTACACGACCGGCTGGGCTAGCCCTGTCTACGTGGACTGCCATCGCCTGATGTCACGACCCGACTTAAGAAGGCGTTTAATGGATCATGCCGCCACCTTGTTGCATGATCGTCTGGCTGGGCTTGTAGACGCCGTCGCAGGGCCTGAGGCCTCAGGAATTCCTTTTGCTGCCTGGATTGCTGAACGGCTCGATCTGCCTATGGTCTATGTGCGCAAGAAGCCTATTGGCTGGGGAGTCAATGCACAAGTTGAGGGCGAACTTGCCCCGGGGGCGCGTTGTTTACTTGTTGACGACCTCACCACCGATGGACTGTCTAAAATTGGAGCAACCAAAGCCTTGCGCAGTGCCGGAGCGATCGTAGAGCATGTGTTTGTCCTTTTTAACTATGACATTTATCCACAGAGTCGTAGGGCTCTTGCCGATAACGGAATTACCCTTCATGCGCTTGCAACTTGGAAAGATATCTTTGCCGCAACTAAGTCAGCTAATTACTTCAGCACAGAGCGGGCAAAGGAGATAAAGAGCTTTCTTTCTGACCCAATCCAGTGGTCGGTCACGCACGGCGGAGCGGGCGAAGCAGCTTACCCACATCCTCAGCAGGGTAAATGGTGACTGTCAATCTGGAAGACCATCTACAAGAACTCTCTCGCTTGGCACAACGGACGTTCGACGACGTTCGAAATGCCACGTTCGATGGCGTGGGAATTACGCGTGAAAGCTTCGGTGAAGGCGAGAACCGGGCGATGGACATCATCGAGAGTATTGCAGATGAGTGTGGCCTGGTCAGTGAGCGTGATGCAGGTCAGAACCTTATCCTGCGCCTGCCCGACGAGAAAGCTGGCAAACCTATACTCATTGGCTCGCATCTAGACTCGGTGCCACAGGGTGGAAACTTTGATGGTCTTGCTGGGGTTGTTGCTGGCCTGGTCTTGCTCAATTACTACCGCCAAAGCGCGACTGCCCCACCCCATCCTGTTCGCGTTTTGGCTTTGCGCGGCGAGGAAAGCGCCTGGTTTGGAAAGGCCTACATGGGTTCGCTCGCCCTACTGGGCAAGCTTACGAAAGAGGACCTCGATCTCAGGCAACGTCAATCCGATATCAGTATGCGTGAAGCATTCGAGGCGCTTGGGTTACCGCTAGAACGTATCGAAAGAGGCGAAGTTCTACTCGATCCATCGGCTATCGCTGCCTACCTAGAACTTCATATTGAACAAGGCCCGGCAATGGTTGCCCGCGGCTGGCCGGTCACAGTTGTGACTGGTATTAGAGGGAATATCCGTCATGCACGGGTGGTCGCAAAGGGCGAGGCGGGGCATTCTGGTGCCGTACCTCGATGGCTGCGAAAGGATGCTGTTCTCGCGGTGGCCGACCTTCTCTCTCGACTTGATGAGCACTGGCGGGTACTCCAGCAAATGGGTATGGATCTGGTCATGACCAGCGGTATGGTCTCAACAAACCCTCAGACACATGCCTTATCGGTGATTCCTGGCGAGGTTGGCTTTAGTTTTGAAGTGCGTAGCCAGAAGCGAGAAACCTTGGAGCAGTTCTACAAGCTGATGCGAGACGAATGTCAGGACATTGCGCAGGAGCGCGGCGTTGAGTTTCATTTCGATCGTCGCCTCTTCACGGAGCCTGCGGAAATGGATTCAGCCTGGATCAGCCGGTTGCTCGACGCGGGAAAGCAGATTGGGCTGAATATAGAAACCATGGCGAGCGGCGCAGGCCATGATGCGGCCGTGTTTGCAAACGCCGGAGTTCCTTGCGGAATGGTTTTTATCCGCAATGACCACGGCTCTCATAACCCGGCTGAGGCAATGGAGTTAGACGACTTTATGCTTGGCGTGAGAGTGCTGCACCGCGCGATTCAGACAGTGACCTAAGCGAAGCGACCAAGGCGAACCATCGTTGTTCCGACCTCCCACTGTTTTGCTATCGCAGGCATAACAAGTACCGTCTGGTCATAAGGGGCTCTAACGACTTCATCACCGTTGAAGGCTATAGGGTCGCCCTTTTTTGGAATGACCTCTAGCCCACGGTAGTCTGCAGCAAAGCGAAAATCAAGCGACTTTGCAACCACTACATCAGTGACCTCGATGACTGTCCGCTCCGGAAACGAGAGCGTTGGATTCAGATAAGGCTCCACACTCGCGGACGCAAGTGTGCCCGTCTGACGCAGAAAACGCAGCAGCACCTCCTTGGCAATAACAGCAGCCGCGCTCTCCCAATGCTGACCACACTCGATCAGCAGAGCCACTTTTGGGCTTTCCGGGTTGGAAAACCCTCCGCGCTCAATCATACGAAGACCAGCAGGATGACCTACGTCGAACATTAAGTACCTGGGAATGCCAAGGGCCTCGGACATCGCCATGGCCTTGGCTGCGCCCTTCCCCCCCGTGCCGCAGACCATCATCGGTACGCATGGTTCGTGCATGGAATGAATGTCCAGCAGAAAATCCGCCGCCTCCACAAACGGCAGAAGCTCCCGCCCGCGTGCCCGTTCAACGGAATCTTTATCGCTAAAAAGAACCTGGTCGGCCCAAATTCGATTGAAGTCTTCATCGACATAACGATTCTGGGCTGGCCTGTTAGGGTCCCACCGAGCAAACGCCGCCACATTTCCAAACGCCAAGGTGAGTTGGCCTTTCTGGGGCCTGAAATTCCGGGACAAGAGCCAGTCCATGGCAATCGCGCCGCAGATCTCGTTGCCATGAGTCAGAGCCTGAACCATAACCTCCGGTCCAGGCTGCCCAGACTCAAACCGCCAGACAAAGGGGGTACCGGTATTGCCAGTTGCCCAGCGACTAATATCGGGTGCAACCAATTCAACGCTCACCTGATTCATAAGAGACCCTTTAGCAGAAAATTAAGCCACCTGAATGCTCTATCCAACCCCGCCATCGTTGAGGTGACAGGCGCTTTGCCTCCCCGTGGAAATGGGACGCAGGACCGGTTGCTCAACACTGCAGCGGGGTCCAGCCTTGGGACAGCGCGGATGAAAATGACATCCGGTTGGCGGGTTCATTGGAGACGGAATCTCTCCCTTGATACTCGAGAACCGCTTGTGCCTTAGCTTCAAGGTCGGAACGTTTTCAAGCAAGGCTTGAGAATACGGGTGATTAGGCGCATCAAAAAGCTCTGCGGCTGGAGCAGTCTCAACGACACAGCCTAGGTACATAATTACCACCCGGTCAGACAAATGACGAACCACACCAAGGTCATGACTAATGAAGAGGTAAGTCAGATTCAGTTCTTGGCGTAGCAACATGAAAAGATTAAGTACCTGGGCCTGAATCGATACATCGAGTGCGGCAACGCTCTCATCGCACACCAGAAATTTGGGGTTCACGGCAAGTGCACGAGCAATACCGATGCGCGCGCGTTGCCCACCAGAGAACTGATGGGGGTAACGCTGCATGAAGACTGGGTCGAGGCCTACCTTTTTAAGAATCGTAGCCACATAATCCCCTCGCTCTGCCGACTCGATGATGCCATGATAGACCGGTGCCTCGCTCACAATGTCAATGACGCGCATTCGTGGGTTTAGAGAGGACATCGGATCCTGGAAAATCATCTGTACTGATAGCGAGGCCTGCCTGGCTTCGGTCTGAGTCATCAGACGCATGTCCTTACCCTGATAAGAAATCTTGCCCTCGGTGGGCTCATAGATACCAGCCACCATCCGACCAAGCGTTGACTTTCCGCAACCGGACTCACCCACGAGCCCCACGACCTCGCCCGGTATAACCGCTAAGTTGACGTCGCTGACCGCATGCACCGTCTGCGGTTGGTGATTAGCGCCAAGCAGGTTCGCGAGCCTGCCTGCGAGATCCACAGGCGTGGTGAATCTCTTGGAGATGCCCTGCATCGAAATGATTGACTCGGTACTCACAGTGTTAACGCTCCGTCAGCCCAACAGGCTGTGCAACGGAATCGAAGGGGTGATGGCAGCGGGCTAGCCTTTGGTTAGGAAATACCGTGCCTTCCGGTGACGATCTGTGACAAATCTCGGTAGCGTTGCGACATCGCGGGGCAAAAGCGCAGCCGGGTGGAAGACGTCCGAGTGAAGGCGTCATACCAGGGATTTGTTCAAGCGGCTGCCCTGGAATGCCCTCTGAAGGGAGTGACCTCAGAAGACCGCGTGTATACGGATGGAGTGGATGATCTAACACATCGTCCACGAACCCTGTTTCGACCAAACGTCCCGCGTACATGACCGCAACTCGATGGGCTAGCCCAGCGACCACTGTGAGGTCATGCGTAATCCATATAAGCGCGGTTCCGGAGTCAGCACACAGCTCTTGCATCTTTGCCAAAATCTGGCTTTGAATGGTGACATCAAGCGCAGTGGTTGGCTCGTCGGCAATGATCAAGGATGGATTGTTCAGAAGGGCGATCGCGATCGCGACCCGCTGGCGCATGCCACCCGAAAACTGATGCGGATAAGCCTTAAGACGATCGGCAGCTGCTGGGATACCTACCTTTTCAAGCGCCTGTTGGGCTCGGGCGAGCGCAGCCTTCTTAGAGGTCTTTTCATGCGCATCAATCGCCTCAATCATCTGCGTATCGATACGAAGGACCGGGTTTAAGGTCATCATCGGATCCTGGAAAATCATGGAAATCTCTTTGCCTCGAATTGCACGCATCCCCTGGTCGTCAAGGCCAACTAACTCTTTTCCACCCAGCTTAATCGACCCACTCACGATTCGTCCTGGTGGGTCAACCAGCCCCATGATTGCGCAGCCGGTTACCGATTTTCCGGAACCTGATTCTCCGACCAGGCCAAGTACCTCTCCTCGACCCACCGCGAACGAGACCCCGTCGACCGCCTTTACTGTGCCCGCACGGGTTTCGAAATAGGTCGCAAGGTTACTGACCTCCAAAACATTACCCACAGCTATTTTTCCAGCCTTGGGTTAAGCACGTCCCGAATACGGTCGCCAACCAGATTAATCGCTACGATGGTCAAAAGCAGCGCAACCCCTGGAAAGAAACTAATCCAGTAGCGATCACTGAGCATGTACTGAAAACCATTTGCAATGAGTACGCCTAACGAGGGCTCAGTCTGAGGAAGACCTACACCAAGAAATGACAAAGTCGCCTCCAGAGAGATCGCGTGAGCCGTCTGCACCGTCAGGACTACGATTACGGGGGCAAGGCAGTTAGGGAGAATATGGCGAAAGATAATTCGGCTCTTTGAAAGGCCCAAAGCTCTGGCTGCATCGACGTATTCTTTATTGCGCTCTACCAGAGCTGTACCCCGTACAGTACGCGCATAGTATGCCCACTGCACAACGATCAAGGCGATGATGATCTTGTCTACACCCTTGCCTAGTGCAGCCACTAGAATGAGCGCAACCAGAATCGATGGCAGAGACAACTGAAGGTCGACAAGACGCATAATGAATGTATCGAGCTTACCTCCAACATAGGCTGAAATAAGGCCGATCGACATACCAAGGGTTGCCGCAATTAGACCCGAGACCACCCCCACGACTAGAGAGATGCGAAGCCCATAGAGGATTCCTGAATAAAGGTCACGTCCTACGCCGTCGGTACCCAACCAAGCGGTAAAGCCTTCCATGGTCTGGCTGCCGGGAGGCATTCGGGAGTCTAAGAGATCAACCCTTGTAAGGTCATAAGGGTTCTGAGGCGTGATCCAAGGAGCGATCAGCGACGAGAGAATAATGAATGCCAAAAGGGCTAAGCCAGCAACTGCCACGCGATCCTCTAGGAATGCCGCAGCAAACCGTTGAAAAGGCGTTTCTACACGAGCAGAGACAGGGCCCTGGGTAGGGGCGGTGGATAACGACTGCCCCGGACTACTGCTCACGCCTTGGCCTCCGTCAGTCGAACCCTTGGGTCGAGCACCGAATACAAGATATCGATAATCAGGTTAATAAAGACAAAGAGTACGACGACCACCATTACGTAGGCAACAATTACTGGACGATCAAGACGCTGGATTGCCTCTAAGAGCAGTTTGCCCATGCCTGGCCAGGAAAAAATGGTCTCGGTTACAACCGAGAAGGCAACCAAAGAACCAAACTCTAGACCAAGCACCGTGACAATCGGGATAAGAATATTTTTTAGGATGTGGACGCGGATAATGACACTTTCTTTTAGGCCCTTCGCACGTGCAAATTTCACATAGTCCATAGACATGGCCTCGCGGGTGCCAGACCGGGCCAGGCGAATCATCAAGCTGATCTTCAGCAGAGCTAAGTTCAAAGCTGGAAGCGCGATATGCCTCCACCCCTCTAGACTCAAAAGACTCGTCTGAATTCCAAGCACCGTATCAGTGGGACCACGACCAGAGGCGGGCAGCCAGCCAATCATGACTGAAAAAATCATGATAAGCATCAGGCCGACCCAGAAGGTGGGCAACGAAAAGCCAAGAATTGAGCCTGCCATGATGGTGCGTGAGGCTCGACGGTCTGGGTGGAGGCCAGCATACATACCCAGCGGCAAACCGATGATGATCGCCATGAGTAGGGCAGCGATGGCAAGCTCCATCGTCGCTCCCATCCGACCAAGGATCAATAGAATCGCTGGCTCCCCGTGCACGAAAGATCTTCCAAGATCACCTTGGAACAGCCCTTTGATAAAGAAAAAAAACTGCTCACCAATCGGCTTATCAAGCCCGAGGGCAGCAGCCGTCGCTGCAATCGCTTGCTGATCCATCTCGGGGGAGATCAGCATCCAGATGGGGTCACCCACCACATTGACCCCAAAGAAGACAAGCACGATCATCGCGAGAATCACGAATATCGCCTGCCCAAAGCGCCTAAAAAAATAGGAAAGCATCACTCTCTACAAGAGGTTTTGAGAAAGACGGGAGGAACCCCAACGAAAACGTCGACGAGGTTCCTATTCCGAAAATATCTTGTCACTGACGCTTTATCTTGTGGGCCAATGTGTACTCGTCAGCGCGCGCCTCAACGGCCAGTCCCTTTCTAGACGCCCAGACGTTCGTCTGATAATGGACAGGGATAATTCCTAGGTCATTGAATGCTATTTCAGAGGCCTCTGCGAGTAAAGAAGCGCGTTTTTTGTCATCCACTGTAGCCAATGCGATATCAAGCGTAGAGTCGAGCTTAGCGTTTGAAAAGCGGCCCCGGTTGGCTGCCCCCGAGCCTTTGGCTTTGTCGACCGTACCCATAAGAGACCGCAACGAACCCGAGGTTTCACCGGTACCTGCACCCCAGCCGGCCAGAATCATGGAGAACTCGGGCAGGCCATTTGCCCCAGTCGAGGCACGGGAGAAAAAGTTCGCCGGTGGCATAGTTTCAATCTCAACCTCTAAGCCAAGACGGGTAAACATCTGCGCAATGGCCTCGATGATCTGGGTGTCGTTTGTATAGCGACCTGCTGGACCATGGATTTTCAACTTAAAGCCGTTCTTGTATCCAGCATCGGCTAGCAGACCTTGGGCGGCTTTGAGGTCGAACTTGGATGGCTGCAGCTTCTGAGAGGTACCAAAGAAATTCTTGGCAAGAACCTGCTCAGCAGGTACCGCTGCTTTGTCCATGATTCTATCCACGATTGCCTGCCGATTGATCGCCATCGAAAGAGCCTGGCGAACGCGGAGTTCGCGTAGCGGATTCTTGATCGGTGACCCTCCTTTGGCGGTGATAAAGGGGCTGTTTTCCCTAAATTGATCCATGTGGAGATAAATGACTCTATTAGAAAGAGTTTCCGCGATCGTGAAGTTAGCATTACCCCTAAGCTTGGCGATATCAGCAGGCGGGATGTTATCGATAACATCGACATCTCCGGCAAGAAGTGCTGCTACCCGAGCCGGACCCGAGGTCAGGTAGCGAACTGTCACCTTGTCCCAGGATGGTCGCGCTCCGTCGTAGTTTGGATTGCGCTCTAATACCGTGCGATCCCCCGGCTTGAACTCAGTAAACCGGTAAGGACCACTGCCTCCATCGCAACGAGCCGCATTAAAGTCTTCAGTAGAAAGCTTCTCGGCACAGTCCTTAGACATGATTGCAATGACCGACAAGTTGGTGGGAACGAGCGGAGCGGGGCTTGATGTTTTCACCAAAATAGTCTTGTTATCGGCTCCTTGTTCAAAGGTCATACCCGTTAGAAACTGGGCAAAACTAGCCGGAGAACGGGGCACATTTGGAGCACGCCTGAACGAGGCGATGACATCTTCTACTGTAACCGGCCTTCCGTTGGCAAATCTTGCATTGTTGCGAAGTTTGAACTCCCAGGTTGTCTCATTCAGAGTTTGCCAACTCTGGGCCAAACCAGGTATCAGTTGCTGGCTCGGATCCTGACCGACCAGTGGTTCGAAGACATGCCGAGCCAAAGAATTGTTGGGGCCAAGATTGTGATAGTGCGGGTCAATCGAACTTGGTTCCGCTGAAACTCCAATACGCAGCTCTTGCTGCGCGTGAACCATAACACTACCCAGAGCCATGCATGAAATGAGTGAAGCACGAAAAAAAGAAAGAAGTCTTGACATCATGATGATGCTCCAGAAAAAGAGACTATGGAAAAAATACGCAGGAAGAAAACAACTCAGCAAGGGGTCTTGCTATGCCAAAACAAAAAAGCAGACAACTTGTAATGAGGGAAAAGAAATAACCAGTCGATTTAAGAAGCGATGAGGTTAAAAGCCAAACTCCTGACTTGTCAAGCTTTTAAAAGGGCCCCTGATACCCGTAAAAAACCTTAGGTCAAGATGATTGACACACTTATGCTCACGCTGCACTCTTACAACGCTTAAGTAATCCTCAGGTCACCGATCTTCGCTCTGAGATAATGGGAGCGGGGTCAAAAATCACCACCCTGAAACGATAAGTACTGCCCTAGAAAAAACTGCTGCGCGGATTTTTTCAGCTGTGGACCCATTTGTGCGATGCCACACATCGCAGAACCATTTTTCACGCCCCTCGCATAACCTGTCATACGAGCTGCATTCGGGGTTTCGCGATCGGGGCAAAAACCCGTCAAGCTTTGCCAGTAGTCGCTAACTTGGCGGGTCAGTTTCCAGGGTTTACCCGATGAATTTGCTGTTCTTGCCGTAATCACTGTCCAAGCCCCCCAACACCTCTCCGCAAGCCCCCCACAGCCTGCCCGCAAAACGTCAGATAAACCGTCGGATCTAACTGAGACAAACTAAATAGAAATCGGCAGTTTATGGCGATTTAAAATTGAAAATCACCCCAGCGAGCGCGATGCAAGCCAGTGACAGAGCAATTGAAACACCACTTGGTAGGTCAACGTACCAAGAGAGTCCGAGGCCAATAAGGACACCAGTAGCAATTACGATAGCGCTCTGAAAGATGCCAAGACGCTCCAACAACAGGGCTGGCGCGATCAGCAGAATAAACACAAGAAAGACGCCAAGCGACTGGACTAATAGGCTGGTGACCACGGCAAACGCCGAGTAGAAATAGAGGTCCTTTCCAAAGATCTCCTTGCGCCAACGCTGAATAAAAAAAATGACCAGCCCACTGACCACTGCCAAAAGTGCATCTGTTTCATCGCTCCACAAGATGTCAGCGGCCAGGAGTTGTTGAAGATCGTCCTTGCCGTGCGGGTTGAACTGGGCGGCCATGAGACCAAGCGCTGCGCCTAGTACGTAGATTAATCCGATGAGTGCTTCACGCCGTTCCGGCCACACCACCGTTATGCGTGCGACAAGAACGGCGCAAATCAATGCGCCTAGGACTGACGAGGAGATAAGAATCGCGGCATCATGGGTATGATAAAAAACCTGGAGCCAAAGTGTGGATGCGGCTGCAGCCTGCGCCACCGCAAGGTCAATAAACACGACTCCGCGACGGAGAACGTGAACCCCAAGGGGGGCAAGCGCGAAAAGCCCCCCAGCCAATGTGACCAGAGGAAGCAAAAACCAATAGTCTATGAACACTACTTATTTAATCTCCTGGGTAAGCGTCACGACAAGACCATCAAGCCAAGTCAGCAGCGCAGTCGAGGAAACTTCAGGCACTGTTGCTGGGAGAATGACGAGAGGCGTCTTTCCCGTTGCCTGTTGTTGAACCAGCCACTGGGCTGGCCGTTTGTCGTGATGCTGGGCAATGACGATTGCCTGGGCTGCAGACTGGCTCATTTGCGCGCGTAGGCGTTCCAAATGCCCTGGGGTCGGCGACATCCCAGGCTTCGGCTCTAGATCGCCAACAGACTTGATGCCCAGCCATTCCCAGAGATACCCAAAGGTTGCATGCTGGGTCAAGATAGACTTCCCTTTTAATCGGTTTGCTTTAGCCTCCCACACAGGAATTCGCTCAGATAAAGCTTTGAGAAAGCTCGCGTACTGCTCTGAAATGCTGCTCGCCTCTGCGGGATTTAGCTGAATCAATCGATCCCGTAGCGCCGCGGCCACTTGTAATAGGCGGCGTGGGTCGGTGTGAAAGTGCGGGTTGCCTTCGGGGTGGACATCACCCGAGAACGGCGTAACAACACCTTCGTACTGCCCAATCAGCTTTACAAACTGCGCGGCGTAGAACATTCCCGGCTGACCGTCTTGAACTTTCGCGTTGCCTGAGCGTGACTGGAGCATGGGCAGCCAACCCACCTCTAGGCTTGCCCCCGTGCAGACTGCCAGATCGGCTCGTCGCAGCCGCGCTATGAGTGAAGGACGTGCCTCGATATGGTGAGGGTCCTGCAGATGCGTGGTAGCAGAAAACACCTGGGCAGAGGGATGTAAGGCCTTTACCAAAGCGCCCCACTCAGGCTCGCAGGCGAATACCGAGAATGCCTGCGCCGCGCCCGAAGCACTAACTGCAAGCGCGGTAAAGACCGACTTAATAACTGTGCGCACCGTGAGCTCCGAAGCCAATCACTACCTGGAACTGAATGGAATTTTTCACGGGGCTGGCAAACACGGGTTCATCCCCGCCCGTTGCCGTCTGTCTGCTCCACTGCAAGCGATAGGTCTGCATGTGATTGGGTTTGTAGGCGATCATCAGGGCGTTTTCACGCAAACGTCCCGAGCCGAACTCTAACTCTGGCCCCGCACCATCATCATGCAGTTCAGGCTTATTTACCTTCAACCAGTCGGTACGGGCGCCAACCTCCCAAGAGGGATGAAATCGGTAAACCGCGGCAAGACTTGTACCTGAGTGCCGTAAAGAGCCTGACTCAGGGTGAATGCCGCCTACGCGGGCATGCTCCCAGATCAGTCGAACCTGCTGGTTTTTGGAATCACCATTCGGCGCCCATTTGTAAACAAGATCGGTCATCCACATGCGCTTTCCGCTGAATTCCGCACCATGGGCGTGATCGTGTTCTTCCTCGTCTTCGCCATGCTCGTGCACTTCGGCCTGGCGGCGGTTGTTCAGATACGAAAGCCCGAACTGCCAGCTATTGCTGGCATCAAAGTCGCCACCGGTCTTCATTGAGAATGTCTGAGCGCCTGGGCTTTTCTTGGTCTCCGCCTCTTTAATCAGTTGTTTGCCTGAAAATGCCTCCACCCCAAAGCGCAGGTAAAAAGGTGTTGGTGCAGTCCAATTCAAGCGCAGTCCATCGTCATACCAGTGCCCGCCAAGGAACCCTCGGTACAGCAGTGGGCGCTCGGTAAAATCATCGGCATGAGGATGCTGCTCATTCAGATAGCCAATCTGGGACGAGAAACGACCAAGCTTGGCCTGTAAGCCTGCCGGAAGCGTTCGGGTCTGAATCCAGAGGTTTTCGGTGTGATGCTCGAGTTTTCCTTCGTC
>VHDM01000033.1 GCA_016876055.1 Verrucomicrobiota bacterium | reverse complement strand
GGGAAGCCGATCGGGGGCGCAGTTCCAAACGGGGCTGCGCCCCTGTTGGCTGATAGGCGATAGGCTACAGGCTGTAGGCTGTTGGGTAGTTGGTTAGTTTTTTCGTCTTTCGTGATGGAGGGAACCGGCGAAGCCGGAATTGAGATCCGGTAGGGCGGGCTCTCCGTAGCCCGCCTTGTCAAAAAATGATTTATGAAAGTTTAACGAGGCGGCTTGGGGACAAGCCGCCCTCCCTATTCGAAAGTGCCAAATCGGATCAGAATTCGGCGCGGGCGGTTAGGGACAACGGCTCCTCCCTAGCGCCAAGCGAGGAAAATAGAAACGAGGATAAGGAGAGCCTGAAAGATGAGGCCCCCGCGAATGGAGAAAGGGTCGCGGTCGTGGAAGTGGCAGCGGTCGTGGAGGCGGTGGAGTGTTTCGAGCCAGGAGGGAGGGCGTTGCAGGAGGTCGCGGATGCCGGTGAGGTAGTCGGGGAGCATCGAGCCGATCGCTCCCGTGAGCAGGAGGGGCAGGGGAACCGCGGCGAAAGCCGGAGATCGCAAAAGGATGAGAAACACGATCAGGGCAATGAGTTGGTCGGCGATGGACATGGGAAGCAGGCGGGAGAGCTTGGTTTTTCGATCGGGAGAAGAATGGACCCAGTGACCGATGCCGGTGTCACCGTGGGGGATGGCGTCCAAAGCAAGATGGCTGAGGATAGCAGTCAGAAAGACCGGGATTTCACCTCCGGGGACGACTTTGGCCAGAGCCATGCCGGCCACGATGTGGACAGGGGAGAACAAGGATTCAGCGGTCGGCTTTGGCCAAGGCTCGGACAAAGGCCCGGACGCGGGCGGGATCGATTTTTCCAGACCGCTTGAGGGCGGTGCCGACGATAAAGCCGGAAGCTTCGGGCAGGAACTCGCGCAGATTTTGTAGGGTGGTGCCGCTGCCGAGGAGGAGCGGGGCCCGGGGGGCGGCGGCGTGGGCCCGGCGCAGGTGGTCGGGATCGGTGCCGTGGCCGGTGCCGGCACCGCTGAGAATGAGGGCATCGGCGCCGCCGCGTTCCCAGGCGTCCCGGGCCTCGTCCTCGATGGAGTAGCCCGGAGCCAGCGGGGCGGAGTGTTTGACATCCACATCGGCAAAGACGCGGATGTGGCCGGCGCCAATGCGTTTCCGGAAACGAAGGAGCTTTTCCGCGATGCCATGGAGGACGCCTTGGTCGGCCAGGCGGGCGCCGACGAGGACGTTGACGCGGATGAAGTCAGCCCCCGAGGCGGCCGCCACAGCCATGGCGCCGACCCCATCGTTGCGGAGAAGATTGATGCCGAGCGGTCCCGGAAAAAGCTCACGAGCCTCGCAGGCGAGGGAGGTGAGACAGGCGACAGCGACTGGGCCGGCGTCGTCGGCGGCAAAGGGGGCATCCCCGAAGTTTTCCAGGATGATTGCGTGGGCCCCTCCTTTTTTGAGGGCCAGCAGGTCGCGGCGCATGGACTGCCGGATGGGATCGAGTTTGCCGCCGTAGGCAGGTGCGCCCGGGAGCGCGGGCAGGTGAACCACGCCGATTAGGCATTTCCCCGGGAGAAGACCCGCGATAATTTTTTTTGCGGCAGACATTTCCAGGGAGTATCCACCGAGGAAGCGGGAGCAGTCAAAAGTTAAACCACCCTCAAAAAAATGAGTCTATTGAGTAGAAAATTTGTAAAATGCTGACCAATAACGCTTACAGATGTGAACAAAATTAAAAATAATGATTGTAAGTAAGCGGTCCAGTAGCAGATTATCATGAGAAGCTTCCATTTATGGAGTGCATCCAGCAATTGATTGTCGGGGCGCTGAAGAATTCCGGGCATACCGTGGCGCTGATCGATCGGGAACTTCGCATTCGCTGGGCGACGGGGCTGCACCGAAAAGTGGTGGGGGCCTCGGTTCATGCAGTTTGGAAAGGGGCGCATGTGGCGAAGGGGCAGATCCGAAGCCTGATCCGCGATCTTTCCAACGGCAACGGTTGCAGTGCGGAGGGGAAACCGTCTGCCAAAGGTCGGGGCCGGATGCGGATTGATTTCATTCCCTTGCGGGATGCGACCGGAGAGGTGGAGGGTTTTGCGGTAATCCGGCAGATCGTGGGGGCGGCGGCGGCGGGGATGTCCGATGGGGTGGCGGAAATTTACGAACTACTGTTTGAGCTGAATGCGGACGAGTTTTCGGGTTTGTTGGCGGCGTAGGTGCTGGGTTGACGGTTGGCAGGATCGAAAGTTCCGCGGGTCTTTGACGGGTGGGTTTACGTTCAGGGGAGCAGAAGGAGGGGATTGATTTTTCACCGCCCAGACGCAGCGGGCTGGTGGGGATCAGGAAGATGGAATCGCGGAGATGGGGGTGGGGATTTTTAGATTTTTGATTTCAGAGGCAGGGGCGACAGACTACGAAGAATGGAAACCACGCCTGGCAATCGTGCGGTGTCACATGGGGAATTTTTTGAGCGTTATGAGAAAGGGGATTTGCCGTGGCAGATTGATCGGCCGCAGCCGGAGGTGCTGCGGTTGATCGACGAAGGAAAGTTTGCGTCGCCGATTTTAGATTTGGGCTGCGGCGCCGGGGACAACGCCTGGGAGCTGGCCCGGCGGGGCTACCGGGTGCTGGGAATGGATGTGGTGCCGGAGGCCTTGCGGAGGGCGCGAGAGAAGGCGGTGAAAGCAGGGTTTTCCCAACCACCGGAATTTCTTTTGGGCGATGCCTTAAAACTCGAAGACAGCGGGCTGGAAGCGGAAACGATCCTGGATTGTGCGCTTTTCCATATTTTTGAGGACGAGGAGAGGCCTGCGTATGTGCGTGGTTTGGAAGCCGTTTTGTCCCTTGGCGGTCGTCTGCATATTTTGTCCTTCAGTGAGTTGGAGACGCGGGAGCCGGGTCCACGCCGGCTCCATCGGGAGAGTATTGCCGGGGCTTTCGGCAAGGGTTGGACGCTCGAGGAGGCGGTGCGATGCCGGTACTGGGACCGCGTAAGGCCGGACGGGGCCCACGCGTGGCGGGTCACTTTTCGAAAAGGTTGATGGGCAAGGGCTCGGGGATGTGAAAAAGGCGGGGATGGGTTCTTGACGCTGACCGTCGATTTCTGAAGTATGTTTGTTTAACACAAATACCCTCAAAAGCAGATATGACCCACGATAATTCCCAGACTGTCATTGGTAAAAGCGTTACCATCAAGGGTGAAATCTCCGGCAGTGAACCCCTGATAATCGAGGGTACCGTAGAGGGGCGGGTGCAGATCGAAACCTCCGTGATGATCCGGGACAGCGGGTTGGTCAAAGCTGATCTGGACGCGACCAACCTTAACATCGCCGGGGGCGTGGTCGGCAATATTGCCGTGAAGGAGAAGGTGGAGATCGTCAACGGCGGCTATGTGGTGGGTGATATCCGTGCCCCGCGGGTGGTGATCAACGACGGGGCCAGCGTGAAGGGCCACATCGAGATGGAAGTGGATCCGGACAAAGCGGCTGCCCGTCGCCACCAAAATGGGCATGCGTCTCCGGCTAGTCCGACGAGTTCCGAGGAGCCGAAGAAGCCGGGAGCGTTGGGCGGACTGCTGGGACGCAAGCCGTAAGGCGCGGCTGATTTTTTTCCGCGAAGCCGCGGAAACTCCTCCGAATCAATGTTCCTGGACGGAGCCGATCTTGCGATAGCGATCCTGCCGACCGGCGATCAGTTTTTCCGGAGAGAGGTGGCTTAATTCGGCGAGGTGTCTGGAAACTTTTTCCACGCAGGCTTTGACGGTGGTCTCCCAATCGCGGTGGGCGCCGCCTTCCGGTTCCGGGACGATTTCATCCACCAATTTTAGATCGAGCAGATCCCCGGCGGAGATGCGCAAGGCCTCGGCGGCCTGTGGGGCAAACGCCCGGTCTTTCCAAAGGATGCTGGCACAGCCCTCGGGGGAGATGACGGAGTAATAGGCATTTTCCAGCATCAGAACCCGGTCGGCCACCCCGATCCCAAGAGCGCCGCCACTGCCGCCCTCGCCGATGACCACAGCGATGATGGGGACACGGAGGTTGAACATTTCGCGGAGATTCACGGCGATGGCTTCGGCGATGTGGCGCTCCTCGCTGGGCACCCCGGGAAAAGCGCCGGGAGTGTCGATGAAGCTGACGATGGGAAGGCCAAAGCGGTCAGCGAGACGCATCAGGCGAAGGGCCTTGCGGTAGCCTTCTGGGTGGGCGCAGCCAAAGTTGCGCATGAGGTTTTCCTTGGTGTCCCGGCCTTTCTGGTGGCCGAGGAAGACGACCTTCTGTGGGCCGATCATGGCAAAGCCGCCGATCAGGGCGTGATCGTCGCCAAAGGCGCGGTCGCCGCCCAGCTCGACGACTTCGGTGGCGCCCAGGCGGAGGTAGTCGAGGAGGTAGGGACGTTGGGGATGGCGGACGATCTGGACCCGCTGCCAAGGGCTGAGTTTGCCGTAAATATCGCGGCGGGCCTCCTCGAGTTTTTTCTCGAGGGAGGTGATTTCGGTGCCGGCCTCGATCTTCTGTTTGCCGGTGAGTCCGCGCAACTCATCGAGCCGCTTCTCGAATTCAACGAGGGGCTTTTCAAACTCCAACGGGGCGATGGCTTTGGCCTCGGCCATGAAGGGAAATTCTACCCGCGAGGGCCCCGCGAGGGCAAACGGCTCCCCAGCGGGGAGAAAGGGGTTTCATGAGGTCGGGGAGTGCGACAGGATAAGGCGATGAATCGAGGATGGAAGGGGGTGGCGGCTTTTTTTGGGGTGTGGATCGTGGTAACCGCGTTGCTGTTTCCGGCGGTGCGACTCGCGGTGGAGGCGGTGGTGCCGGGCATGTTCACCTCGCCACGGATTTTCGGGCGGGTCCAGCTAGGGGTGGCGTTGGCGCTGGTTCCGGTGCTGTTTTGGTTTTGGAAAGATGGACCCAAACGGTTTTTTATGACCGGGAATCGGGTGGCGGCGGGTCTGCGGGTGTTGGGGTGGGGAGTTTTTGGGGTGGCGATGGTGGCGGCGACCGCGTGGATCCAGAATCTTCTTGGAGTCAGGAATTGGTCGGGCCTCCCGGGCATCGACCTGTGGGCGGGGGCCTTGGCGACCGGCATCCTGGTGGCGGTGCTGGAGGAATTTTTCTTCCGGGGTGTGCTGGGGCTGGCCTTTTGGAAAGCGGCCGGGGAGAAACCGGCAGTGGTGCTCCTTGCAGTCAACGCGGCTGTGTTCGCCGCTGTTCACTTCCTCCGGCCCAACGCCGATCTTCCGGAGGGGGTGTTGGCCGGTTTGGTTGGCTGGTCAAATTTGCAGCTATGGGCCGCTCCGGTGGATCTCTGGAAGCTGGCCGGTCTTTTTGTGGCGGGCCTGGTCCTGGCCCGGATCACTTGGCAGCAGCAGAGTCTATGGGCGGCGATCGGGCTCCACGCCGGCTGGGTGGCGGGTCTGCGGATCTGCGACGGCGGCTGGAGTGTGAAAGCCCAGGCGACGGCGGGTTGGTGGGGGCCTTCGTTGGAGGCGGGGCCGATTCCCTTTTTGCTTTTGCTATTGGTGGCGTGCGCGCTTTGGGGGCGACCGATCCGTGCGCGTTTGGATTGAGGGCATCCTCGGCCTGATGTTTCCGGCGGTGCGTCCGCCCCGACCCTGGCCGCGCCTGGCACGACCCTTTTGCGAACGCTGTGCAGAGCCGTTTCCTCGTCCGGTGGCGGAATCGTTTGTCTGTGCCAACTGCGGAGAGCGGGAGTGGGCGTTGAGTCGGCTGCGGGCGGCGTATTTGGAAAAGGGGAGCGTACGGGAGGCGATCCTGGGATTTAAATACCGGCGACAGTTTCACCTGCGCCCGTGGCTGGGGCGATGGCTGGAGGACGGATATCGCCAGCACTATGCGGGGGAAGCGTGGGATGCGCTGGTGCCCGTGCCCCTGCATCCGGACCGAAGGAAGAAGAGGGGCTTTAACCAGAGCGCGGAGATCGCCGATTGGGCGGGGAAACGGGTAGGCGTGCCGGTGGTGGAGGCTTTGCGAAGGGTCAAGGCGACCTTGCCACAGGCCCGGCTGACCCGGGCGGAGCGGTTGCGGAATTTGAGAGGCTCGCTGGAGCTGGCTGGGGGGTTTGACCCCCGGGGAAGGCGGTTGGTAATCTGTGATGACGTGTTCACGACCGGGGCCACCGTGGATGCCTGTGCGCGGATCCTGCGCCGGGCGGGAGCCGCGGAAGTCGTCGCCCTGACCGTGGCGCGAAGATAACCTCCCCCCCAACCATGCCTGTTTTCGAACGAAGAAAGTACGAGCCCCGCAAGGAGTCCAAGCCCCGGGTCCGCGGAGTACCGAGCGGACTGTGGACGAAATGTCCCGGCTGCAGCGAAATGGTTTATAACCAGGTTTTAAAAAAAGCTCTGCAGGTCTGCCCGAAATGTTCGTTTCATTTTCCGCTGGGGGCAAGGGAGCGGCTGGTCTCGGTTTGCGACGCCGGAAAATTTCAGGAGGTGGACGCGGGGATGGAGGCGGTGGATGTTCTGCAGTTCAAGGGCGTGGCCAGCTATACCAGCAAACTGAAGGCCAACCGCAAAAAGACCGGTCTCAAGGACGCGATTATCACCGGCACGGGGAAGATCGGCGGTCGGGATGTTGCTCTGGCGGCGATGGAGTTTTCTTTTTTGGGCGGGAGCATGGGCGCGGTGGTGGGGGAGAAGGTGACGCGGACGATCGAGCGCGGCCTGCAGAAAAAAGCGCCGGTGGTGGTTTTTTCCGCCTCCGGCGGGGCACGGATGTATGAAGGTATGTTTAGTTTGATGCAGATGGCCAAAACGAGTGGGGCTTTGGCACGGCTCGGCGCAGCCGGCCTGCCGTTTGTGTCCGTCCTGACCAATCCGACGATGGCCGGGGTGATGGCCAGTTATGCCTCCTTGGGAGACGTGATCGTGGCCGAGCCGAAGGCGATGATCGGGTTTGCCGGCGCCCGCGTGATCAAGGAAACGACCCAGCAGGAGCTACCCAAAGGGTTTCAGACTTCCGAATTCCTCCACGAACGCGGGCTGATCGATCTGATCGTGCCTCGTCCGGAGATGAAAGAGACGCTTGCGCGTCTGCTGCGCTACCTCTGAAGCGAAACGATCCCGTTGCCCGGCTGGAGGCGGTCTGCGCCGCCGGCATCCGGCCCGGTCTGGAACGGACGCGGGCGCTGTTGGCCCGGCTGGGACATCCCGAGCGGGATTTGAATTTCATCCATATTGCCGGAACCAACGGGAAGGGCTCCACAGCGGCGGCGCTGGATTCTATTTTAAGGGCGGCCGGTTTTTTCCCGGGGCTTTACACCTCTCCCCATCTCGTGGATTTCCGGGAGCGCTTTCGGCTCGGGGGCGTGCCGGTGGGGGTCCGGAACCTCGAGAAGGAGTTAAGGTCTCTTGTAAAAATTTTACGGAAGATTCCGTGGTCCAGTCGGCCGACCTTTTTCGAGGCGGCGACAGCGCTGGCCCTGAGGATTTTTCGGTCGGCTGGGGTGGATTTTGTGGTGTGGGAGACGGGCCTGGGCGGGAGGCTGGACGCCACCAACGTGGTGCAGCCGGAATTATGCCTGCTGACCCCGCTGGGTCGCGACCACGAGGAAATTTTAGGGCAGGGGTATGAAAATCTCGGCCGGGAAAAGGCGGGAATTTTGAAACGGTGCGTGCCGGTCTTTTCGGCGCCCTGGCCCGCCGAGGCGAAGCGGGTGCTGGCCCAACGGGCCCGACAGTTGCGCTGTCCCTGGAAAATTGTCGGGCCGCGTTCGAACAGCCAGTTTTCGTTGGCCGGGGGTCACCAGCGGCAAAATGCGGCTCTGGCCGTGGCGGCGGCGCGCTATCTCTCTTTTCCCGAGTTCATCATCCAGCGGGGGCTGGCTCGGACGCGATGGATGGCGCGGTTCACGGTGTTGCGAAAAACCCCGCTTTTGGTTTTAGATGGGGCCCACAACGAGCAGGGGGTGGAAGCGGCCCTGCAAACATGGAAGCAGATGATGGGGAGAGGGCCGGATCGGGTGATCTTCGGATGCCTAAGGGACAAGGCGATGGGGGCGATGCTCCAAAAAATTCGGAGGACGGGTGCCGAGCTCTGGGGCGTGGCCCTGCCGGGGGTGCGGGGCTCGGACCCGCTGACCTGGCCGGTTTCGCCCGATCGATTTTTTGGGTCTGTGGCTGAGGCGATGAACGAAGAGAAGAAAAACAATCAGGCCACGCTGGTGCTTGGCTCTTTGGTTCTGGCGGGTGAAGTGTTGCGAGGACAGGGGGTGAAGGTGGCGTGATTCGGGCGGTCTTTTTCGACGCCGGCGGAACGTTGTTGCGGACGGCGGAGCCGGTGGGGCGGACCTATGCGCGTTTCGCAAGTCACTACGGCTGGCCAGCGGAGGAGGAGCCTTTGGACCATGGATTCCGGACCGCGTGGAAAAAAAGAAGCGCTGAGGGAGCTGGGTTGGATGGAACCCTGGGGCGGGAAGGTTGGAAAAGGATCCTGAAAGCCAGCGTCGAAGCCGGGGGGTTGCCGGAAGGTTTCCCGTTCGACGACTATTTTGATGAGGTCTATGCCCATTTTGCCCGTCCGGATGCCTGGAGGGATTTTCCGGAGACGGAAGCGGTGCTGGCTCGGCTCCACGAGCGGGGCATCCGCACAGGAATTTTGTCCAACTGGGATCCGCGGTTGCGGCAGGTGCTGGCAGGATTTCGTTGGGCCGAGCGCCTGGATCCGGTGCTGATTTCCGAGGAAGTGGGGGCGGAAAAGCCCGGCCTGGAAATTTTCCGAAAAGCCGAGCAGGCGGGGGGGGTCACCGCCGGGGAGTGTGCCCTGGTGGGGGACGACCCCCACAGCGATCAGCGGGGTGCCGAAGGGGCGGGCTGGCGCTGGGCCCTGGTGTCCCGCCCTGAAAGGGGGTTGGAGGAGGCATTAGCCAGCCTTGGGCTCTAGCCTTGCCTGCTAATAGGGGAGAACGCCTTTTGACTTCCCGGGAGGGTGGGAGCACCTTGAATCAAGGTGCAACGAGTTGCCTGACAGATGAATTCCTCTCCGGGGTTCTTAGGTTTTTTCAAGACCTCCATCGGGCGAAAGTGGGTGGTGGCCCTGACGGGTCTTTTTCTGATCTTTTTCGTGATCGTGCACATGGCGGGCAACTTGCAGATGTTTGCGCCGACGCCGGACACGATCAACCGCTACGCTGAACTGCTCAAGTCGAACGCCTTGGTGCTCTGGGGCTTTCGCGCCGCGCTCCTGGTGGCAACGGTTCTGCACATTTGGGGGGCGCTGTCCCTGGCGCGGGAAAACCGCGCCGCCAAACCGATGAACTATGCGGTGACGGGCCGGAAAGCGCGGCTGGGTCTGACTTGGGCGAGCGTGACCATGGTGATCAGCGGCACGGTGATCCTCGGGTTTGTGGTTTTCCACCTGCTGCATTTCACGGCCCAAGTGGTGGACCGTTCCTATCAGGAAATGGAGGCAGTGGTGGATGGCAGGACGATGCACGATGTGCACCGGATGGTGGTGGTCGGTTTTTCCAAGCCGCTGATCAGCGGGTTTTACGTGCTGGCGATGGGGCTGCTCTTTTTCCATTTGCGGCACGGGGCGGCCAGCGTCTTTCAGACGATCGGAATCCGGGACCGGGCTCTGTCGAGGTTGATTGAAAACGCCTCGTGGGCGCTGGCGGTCATTCTGTTTGTGGGTTTCAGTTCCATCCCGGTGGCCGTGCTGCTGGGGGTCTGGAAACTGTGAAGCTGGAGGCCCGGGTTCCCGCCGGCCCTTTGGCGGACAAGTGGAAGAACTTCAAGGCCTCGGTCCGGCTGGTCAGTCCGGCCAACAAGCGGAAGTACGAGGTGATTGTGGTGGGGACCGGTTTGGCCGGAGGTTCGGCGGCCGCCTCGTTGGCGGAGTTGGGCTACCGGGTGAAGTCCTTCTGTTTTCACGACAGCCCGCGCCGGGCCCACTCGATCGCCGCCCAGGGCGGGATCAACGCGGCCAAGAATTACCAAAACGACGGGGACAGTGTGCGCCGGCTGTTCCAGGACACGATCAAGGGCGGGGATTTCCGCTCCCGCGAGGCGAGCGTCTATCGGTTGGCCGAGGTCAGCATGAACATCATCGACCAGTGCGTGGCCCAGGGTGTGCCTTTCGCCCGGGAGTACGGCGGGCTGCTGGCGAACCGTTCCTTCGGTGGCGCCCAGGTTTCGCGGACCTTCTATGCGCGGGGAGCCACCGGCCAACAGCTGCTGTTGGGGGCCTACGCAGCGCTCAACCGTCAAATCGGGCAGGGGCGCGTGCAGATGTTCCCGCGGCACGAAATGCTCGACCTGGTGGTGGCGGACGGGAAGGCCCAGGGGATCATTACCCGGAACCTGGTGACGGGGGAGCTGAAGGCGCACGCCGCGGATGCGGTCCTGCTCTGCACCGGGGGCTATGGCAACGCCTACTATCTTTCCACCTACGCGCGCGGTTCCAATGCCACGGCGATCTGGCGGGCGCATCGGCGGGGTGCCGCTTTTGCGAATCCCTGCTTCACGCAGATCCATCCCACCTGCATCCCGGTCTCGGGCGAGTATCAGTCCAAGCTCACGCTGATGTCGGAATCGCTGCGGAATGACGGGCGGGTCTGGGTACCGAAGCAATCCGGCGACCGCCGGCCGGCGGCGAAGATTCCCGAGGCGGAAAGGGATTACTTCTTGGAGAGAATTTATCCGAGCTACGGAAATCTCGCACCGCGGGACATCGCCTCGCGCGCGGCGAAGCGGGTGTGCGACGAAGGCCGCGGCGTGGGGGGATCGGGGCTGGGGGTGTACATGGATTTTTCCGAGGCGATCAGCCGGCTGGGCCAGAGGACGGTGCAGGAGCGGTACGGCAACCTCTTCAACATGTATCATGAGATCACCGGCGAGAACGCCTACGGGGCGCCGATGCGGATTTTTCCCGCCGTGCACTACACCATGGGCGGATTGTGGGTGGATTATCATCTGATGAGCAACCTTCCCGGCTTGTTCGTGCTGGGGGAGGCAAACTACTCCGACCACGGGGCCAACCGGTTGGGGGCCAGCGCGTTGATGCAGGGATTAGCGGACGGCTATTTTGTGATTCCGTACACCCTCGGGGACTACCTTTCGCAGCAGAAACCGGCCGGGCCGAAGCAGGCCGCCGACACGGAGGCGTTTTGGCAGGCGACCGAAGATACGCAGAAGCGGATCCAAAGGCTGCTCGGCGTGAAAGGAAAGCGACCGGTGAGCGAGTTTCACCGGCAACTGGGCAGGATCTTATGGGATCACTGTGGGATGAGCCGGAGCCGAAAGGGCCTGGAGCAGGGGATCGAGGCGATCCGGACCCTGCGCCAGGAGTTTTGGCAGGATGTGAACGTGCCCGGCAGCGGGGAGGATCTGAACCAGTCGTTGGAAAAGGCGGGCCGCGTTTCGGACTTTTTGGAATTGGGGGAGCTGATGTGCCGCGATGCCTTGGAGCGGGAGGAATCGTGTGGTTGTCATTTTCGGGAGGAGTACCAAACGTCCGATGGGGAGTGCACCCGGAAGGACGAAGCGTTTGCCCATGTGGCGGCCTGGGAGTACGCGGGCGAGGGCAAGGCGGCGGTGCGTCACGCGGAACCGCTGAAGTATGAAGAGGTCAGCCTCGCAACGCGGAGCTACAAATGAAGCTGCATCTCAAGATCTGGCGGCAACCGGGCAAGGATCATCCAGGCAAGTTTGAGGCTTACGGCTTGGAGGGACTGAATCCCAACATGTCCTTTTTGGAAATGATGGATGTATTGAACGACCGGCTGACGCGGGAGGGGAAGGAACCGGTGGCGTTTGAGCATGACTGCCGGGAGGGAATTTGCGGCTCGTGTGCGATGGCGATCAACGGGGAGCCGCACGGTCCGAACGACGGAGCCACGACCTGTCAGGTGTATCTCCGTTCCTTCAAGGACGGGGAGACCTTGACGGTGGAACCGTGGCGGGCGCGCGCCTTTCCGGTGCTCAAGGATCTGGTGACCGACCGGTCGGCCTTTGACCGGGTCATGCAGGCGGGGGGATTTATTTCGGTGAATACGGGGCAGGCGCCGGATGCCAACGCCATGCCGATTGGGAAAGAGGTTGCGGAGCAGGCTTTTGATGCGGCGCATTGCATTGGCTGTGGGGCGTGTGTGGCGGCCTGTCGGAACGGGTCGGCGATGTTGTTTGTGGCGGCGAAGGTGTCCCATTTGGGATTGTTGCCGCAGGGTCAGCCCGAACGGAAGCAGCGGGTCCAAAGGATGGTGGAGGCGATGGATGCGGCTGGGTTTGGAAATTGTTCCAACCAGTACGCATGTGAAGCGGTTTGTCCCAAGAAGATTTCGGCTGATTGGATTGCCCGGATGAACCGGGACTACGCCCTTTCCGTAGCCCAAAAGCTCTAG
>VHDM01000032.1 GCA_016876055.1 Verrucomicrobiota bacterium | reverse complement strand
TACCGGCAGGCGACGGAGGCCGGGGGTTTTGTGTTTCTTTCCGGACAACTGGCGTTGGATGAACAAGGCAACCTGCTCAACGGATCCGTGGCCGAGCAGACGCGCAAGGCTTTGGAGCGGGCGCAGAGCCTATTGAAAGAGGGGGGTCTGACTTTGGGTGATGTGGTGAAGGCAACGGTGTTTTTGACCGATCTAAAGACGTTTCCAGAGATGAACACGGTGTATGCCGAGTTTTTCCCGAAAGATCCGCCCTCTCGCTCCACGATCCAGGTGGCGGCCCTTCCGAAGGGTGGAGCGGTGGAGATCGAGTTGCTGGCCCGGCGGGCGTCATGATCCAAGAACAGGTTCTGGAGGTGTTCCGCCGGTGCGGGGCGCTTTTGCAGGGACACTTTGTGCTGCGGTCGGGCCAGCACAGCCGGACTTTTTTCCAGTGCGCTTTGGTTCTGCAGGATCCGGTGGCGACGGCGGAGTTGTGCGGGGCCCTGGTAGCCAAGCTGAAGGTAGAGCGGTGGATGTTCCATTCGGTGATTTCACCCGCGATGGGGGGCATTTTGGTCGGTCATGAGGTGGGTCGGCACCTGGGGAGACGGCATATTTTTGCGGAGAAAGACGAGGGAAAACTGAAGATCCGGCGATTTGAGGTGAAGCGGGGGGAGAAGTTTCTGGTGGTGGAAGATGTGATCACAACGGGCAGTGCAGTGAAGGAGGTGATTCAACTGGTCAAAGAAGCGGGGGGAGAGGTGACGGGGGTGGCTTGCCTGGTGGACCGGAGCGAGAAGTCGCCCGAGCTAGGGGCGCCGCTTTGCTCCTTGATGAAACTGCCAGTGGAAACGTTTGCGCAGGATCAGATTCCGGCAGATCTGCAGAAGCTTCCCGCGGTCAAACCGGGTAGCCGCTAGGCGGGATTCCGGCTTGGATTGGGGACGCTTTTGCGTTCCAATATTTTCCTGATGAAGCGCATCCGCAAGATCCGGTTTGAGTGGGATTTAAAGAAGGCGCCCATCCATTCGCCCGCCTTGCCAGCCAAACATGAGATTAAGGAGCTCAAGGAGTACAACGTGGAGGCGATCTGGGAAGGGATTCAGAAAGCATTCTTAAATGAGAAGAGCTGGATCATCGGACTGGATGGGCACCTGGAGGAGCTACGGAAAAGGCTGTTTCCGGAAGGCAAGCCGGTGACCGGAATGGAGTTGCTGGCCCTCGTGCACGGCCCCCGGGTAGTGGGAATCAGTGCCCTCTATCCGGTGCCCGGTGAGGGACCGCACCTGCTTTCCGGGGTGACCATCGATTACGAGTACCAGCGGCGCGGACTGGGGGCGGCGCTATTGCAGGAGTCGCTGCGGCATCTGGCAGAGAAGGGGCTGGAGACAGCGGCGGTGGTGACGCGCGAGACGGTTCCGGCGGCGCGGTTTTTGTATCCCAAGTTTGGCGGCAAGTCGGGCGAAGTCACCCTGACCGCCTGAGTTTTTCATGACTCCCACCTACGACCTGGCCGTGGTCGGCGCAGGGAGCGCGGGCTATGCGGCGGCGCGGACGGCGGCGGCGCTAGGATTGAAGGTGGCCATAATCGAAGGCGGAAAGCAGGTGGGAGGTCTTTGCATTTTACGGGGTTGCATGCCCACCAAGACAATGCTCGAGAGCGCGCATCGGAACCATGAGATTGAAAGGGCGAAGGAGTTTGGGATCCGGGTGGGGAAACCGAAGCCGGACTGGAAGGCGATTCTGAAGCGGAAAGATCAGCTGATTGCGGAGTTTGCGGATTACCGGCGGGAACAATTGGAGAAAGGGAAGTTCACCTTTCACCGAGCGAAGGGGCGTTTTACAGGTCCACACCGATTGGCCTTGGAATCGGTGAGTAAAGAGAGAGTGCCGGCAGCGATTGAGGCGAAGACGTTTCTGGTGTCGACCGGCTCGCGGACGGCCAAGCGGGAGATTCCGGGTCTGGAGGAGGTGGGATATTGGACGAGTGACGAGTGCCTGCATGTATCCAAGCCGGTTAAAAGCCTGATTGTTCTGGGGGGAAGGGCGGTGGCGTTGGAGTTTGCCCAGTATTACGCCCATTTGGGGGTAAAGGTGGCAATCGTTCAGCGGAGCGAGCGGCTATTGCCGGAGTCGGACCCCGAGGTGGGGGACACGCTGGCCAAGGTGTTCCGGGAGCAGGGGAGCGAGGTGTTTTGCGGGACGCAGATCCAGCGGGTGGTGAAGAGGGGAAAGAAAAAGAGGGTCGAGTTTTTGCAGAACGGAAAGAAGCGGAGCGTGGAGGCGGAACAGATTCTGCAGGCATTGGGTCGCGAACCAGACGCGGATGGACTAGCCCTTTGGACAGCGGGGGTGAAGACGGAGAAGGGAAAGGTGACGACCCAGGCGACCCAGCAGACGAATGTTCCCCATATCTTCGCGGCGGGGGACGTTTGTGGGCCGTACGAGGTGGTGCATCTGGCGATCCAGCAGGGGGAGGTGGCGGCGAAAAACGCGGCGGCGTTGTTGGCGGGTAAGGAGCCGATGGAGCGGATGGATTACCGGTTGAAGCTGGAGGTGATCTTCACGGCCCCCGAGGTGGCGACCGTTGGGTATTCCGAGAGGGAGTGCCGAGAAAAAGGGTGGGAGACAGTGACGGCAAGTTATCCGTTTGCGGACCATGGGAAATCAATGGTGATGGGGGCGACGGATGGGTTTGTGAAGCTGATCGCCTTGAAGCAAAGGGGCGAGATTGCGGGGGCACAGGTGGTGGGGCCGCATGCGTCTGATCTGATTCATGAGCCGTTGGCGATCATGCGGTATCGGGGAACGGCGGAGGAGATGATGAATTTACCGCACTATCATCCGACACTTTCTGAGATTTGGACATATCCCGCAGAGGAAATTTTCGGGAAAATTTCCGCGGGGGGTGGAAGGCGGTAGAAAGAGGTCGGTTGTGGCGATGGCTTCGGGGTCTGACCCCACGATTCAAGAGGCTAAATCGGAGACGGAGGGGCAGGAGCAGATTAAGTTGCGGTCGCCGTGGACGGCGTCGATGCGGGAGACGGTGGGCCAGTATTTGGAGGTGCGGGTCCAAGGGGCGGGGAAGGCGGCCTTTTCGCGGGTGTAGGGCCGGTCCCAGGATTCGCTGAGAACGTCGGCCGCGGGGTGGGGGGCGAGCTTGAGAGGATTTTTAGCGCGGTCCATTTTGCCGGACTCGATCTCGGCGATCTCCTGGCGGATGGCGATGAGGGCGTCGGCAAAGCGGTCGAGCTCTTCGCGGGATTCGGACTCGGTGGGCTCGATCATGATGGTGCCGCCGACGGGCCAGGAGACGGTGGGGGCGTGGAAGCCGTAATCCATGAGGCGCTTGGCGACGTCGTCCACCTCGATCCCGGCGGAGGCTTTAAAGGGACGGAGATCGACGATGAACTCGTGGGCGACCCAGCCCCCGGCGCCGCGGAAGAGGATGGGGTAGTGGGGCGCGAGTTTCTTGGCGAGATAGTTGGCGTTGAGGAGGGCGACCTCGGTGCAACGGGCGAGGCCGCGGGCGCCAACCATGGCGAGGTACATCCAGGGAATGACGAGGATGCTGGCGCTGCCCTGCGGGGCGGAGGCGACGGGGCCGACCTTGCCTGCAGGAACCTTTTCGAGAGGGTGGGAGGGGAGGAAGGGGGCGAGGTGCTTGGCGACGGCGACGGGGCCGACCCCGGGTCCGCCGCCGCCGTGAGGGATGCAGAAGGTCTTGTGAAGGTTGAGGTGGCAGGCGTCGGCGCCGAAATCGCCGGGGCGGCAGATGCCGACGAGGGCGTTGAGGTTGGCGCCGTCGAGATAGACCTGGCCGCCGGCATCGTGGATCTTTTTGCAGAAGTCGCGGATGCCGGCCTCAAAGACGCCGTGGGTGGAAGGGTAGGTGACCATGGCGGCGGCGATGCGGGGGCCATGTTCCTTGATCTTGGCGTCGAGGTCGGCGAGATCGACGTTGCCGGCGGAGTCGCAGGCGACGGCGACGACGCGGAGGCCGGCGAGGACGGCGCTGGCGGGGTTGGTGCCGTGGGCGGAGACGGGGATGAGGCAGATATCGCGCTGGGACTGGCCGCGGGAGTGTTGCCAGGCGCGGATGGCGAGGAGACCGGTGTATTCGCCCTGGGAGCCGGCGTTGGGCTGGAGGGAGACGTGGGGCAGGCCGGTGATTTTGCCGAGCCAATCCTCGAGATCGGCGACCATGCGGGCGTAGCCGGGGTTCTGGTCGGCTGGGGCGAAGGGGTGGGGATCGGTGACGGTGGACCAGCCGAGCGGGGTGAGCTCGGAGGAGGCGTTCAACTTCATGGTGCAGGAGCCGAGCGGGACCATGGAGTGGGCGGGGGTGAGATCCTTGGCGGCGAGACGACGGATATAACGGAGGAGCTCGTTCTCGTTGCGGTGGGTGGAGAAAATGGGGTGTTTGAGGGGCGGGGAGGTGCGCGCCAGGGGACCTGAGATTTTGGGCGTGGTTGAGGAACCCCCCGAAGGTTTTGCGCCGAACAATTTTAGCAGGGCGTCGACCTCTGCATCGTCGGTCTTTTCGTCGAGGGTGATGCCGAGGTCGCCGTTATCGAAATGGCGGAGGTTGTAGCCAGAGGCATGGGCTTTGGCAGCGGCTTGCCCAAGTTCCCGGGTGGAACCGGAGATGCGGAGGGTGTCGAAATAAGAGGCGTGGGTGATGCGGAAGCCGCCGCCAGCGAGACCTTCAGCGAGCCGGCGGGCGTGGCCGTGGATGCGGAGGGCGATTTTCTTTAGCCCCTCGGGTCCGTGGAACAGGGCGTACATTGAGGCAAGGACGGCGAGGAGAACTTGGGCGGTGCAGATGTTGCTGGTGGCGCGGTCGCGCCGGATGTGCTGCTCGCGGGTCTGGAGAGAGAGGCGGTAGGCGGTGCGGCCGGCGGTGTCCTTGGAGACGCCGACGAGGCGGCCGGGGAGGAGGCGCTGGTGGGTGAGCTTGGTGGCGAAGTAGGCGGCGTGGGGGCCCCCGAAGCCGACCGGGACGCCAAAACGTTGGGTGTTGCCAACGGCAAGATCGGCACCGAGTTCGCCCGGCGGGGTGAAGAGGAAGAGGGAAAGGGGATCGGCGGCGACGATGGAAAGGGCGCCGGAGTTGCGGAGCTGCTGCAGGGCGGGCCGAAGGTCGTGCACCCGGCCGTCGGATTCCGGGTTGGCGAGGAGGCCGGCAAATAGTTTGGCAGAGAGGTGGGCGGGGAAGTCGGCGGACTGGTGGATTTTCCAGCCGAGGACAGAAATGCGGTTATGAACAACGGCGGCGGTGGAGGGGTGGAGGCCAGGGGTGATCCAGAGGGTGTCCCGTTCTGTCTGGTTGAGGGCGGCGTGGGCAAGAGAAACGGCTTCGGCGGCGGCCGTGCCCTCGTCGAGGAGAGAGGCATTGGCAATCTCCATCCCGGTAAGCTCGAGGACCATGGTTTGGAAATTGAGAAGAGCCTCCAGTCGCCCCTGGGAAATCTCGGCTTGGTAGGGGGTGTAGGCACTGTACCAACCGGGATCCTCAAGGAGGTTACGCCGGAGCATGGAGGGAGTGAGGGTGCCGTGATAACCGAGCCCGATCAGGGAGCGGCGGGACTGGTTCTGGGAGAGAATTTTTTCCAATTCCACGAGGGCGGCGGCTTCTGATCGGGCGGGGGGAAGGGCGGGGGGGGTGGCGGAGGGCAGGCCGGGCGGGAGAGCCGCGTGAACCAGATCCTCAAGGGTTTTTAAGCCGAGGAGAGCGAGCATCTCCTGCTGGTCTTTATCGGTGGGACCGAGATGGCGAGGGAGAAAAGAAAAGTCTTCCGCCACAAGCGCTGGGGTTGCTGGCTGGGGGCCAGCCGAAGTCCTCTTTGGCTTGGCAGGGGCGGTTGCAGGCATTTTTTGGAAAATAAACAGGGTCAGGGGCTTGGCAAGGGCTGAGGAAAAGTTGGTCCCCGAGGCCGGGGGAAAGTGAGCCTAAAACGATGCCCGAGAGGGTAATCCAAGATGGTGGGTCGAAGGTCATCGCCCCGCCCCCAGGGAAGGTGCAAGATCTGCCAAGAATACCGGCTCACCTTCACGAAGGACTTCCGGTCCACCCGGCCGATTGGCGTTTCGCCGATAACTTGGAGTGAGATTACGGCGAGTAGGGCAACGAGGAATGATGAAGAACGATGCGCAGCACCCCCGATGAATCTTTCTTGTAGCCCCAGGTCTTGTCCACTTTCGTGACCTTGCCGTCCTTGTCCGTGAAGGTGACCCAGCCCATCCACATGGCAATGGTATCTTCCACAAAACAGGCGGCAGTTTCCGTTTTGACGGAACGCCAGCCTTTCAGCGCAAAGCCTTGGTCGGAAAATTTGGGATTTTGCCCCACAAAATAAGAGAGCGCCCCTTCCCGGGTGGTTCGAAAAGTTTTCGCTCCACTTGTCAACGTTGGTTTGAACAGAACCGGACCAAGATGGTAGCCGTAAACCTCATCCAAGGTCGCATTGGCCAGTTGGATTGCGGTGGCCATCCCTTGGGTGTCGTAAGCCGTGGAGATGGCAACCAAGGCGTCGCCCCAGATTTTCCGGGCCTGGGTAAGTTCAGCTTGGGTGATCGGCATTCATGCGTTTCCGGTGAGCCGCCAGGGGGTTGGCGCGATGAAAAATCATGGCAAATCGGCCGGGGACGTGTAGCTCGGCGGATGGTGAGCCGCTGGCCAAGCCGGATGGAGGGGCGGCGGAAAGGAGGTCGGCTTTGGCTTGGTCGAGGCAGTACGGCGCACAATTTGGAATTAGAAGAGGGTCGGAAACTTGGCAAGGGCAGAGGGAAAGTTGGTCTTAGGGCAAGGGAAGGAGTTAATCTCCCATGGTGCACGAAAGGGTGACCCAGAACTGCGGGCTGGATGTCATCGCCCACGAGTTGGGGGAGGCGAAGGATCTGCGGGGGGTATCGGTCAGCTTTCATGAGGGGCGAATTGATTACGCCACCACGGGGCCGGGGCCGGGTCCAAAGGAGGCGGCGCAACTGGCGGAAGCGGTGCGGTCCATGGCGGCGGGGAGTGTTTGCCGGTGGAATCCTCCGTCGCCCCGCTGCGAGCAGTGCGGCCGGCTGCTGGTGGGGGAGTGGCGCCATGGAGTGAACATCCGGGGAGAAGGGGAAACAATTTACCTTGAGCGGGAGAGTTGTGTGACGGCTCCTCGGTTCTGGCTCTGGCGGATTCTGTACGGGGTGAAGTTGGAGGTGCGGACGTTGCCCTCCGTGGTGGGGGCAGGAAAAAAATGGAAAGTGCCGCTGGGCTTGGCCCTCGGGTGCGGGTTGGCGGGGGTGGCGGGATATTTTGCAGAGGGTTGGCCCCAGATCGGGTTTTTCCTGCTTTCGTATCTGGCGGGAAGCTGGAAGACGGCGGAGGAGGTGTGGCATCGGCTAAGGTCACGGGCTTTGGACATCCATTTTTTGATGCTAGCGGTGGCGGCGGGAGCGGCGGCGCTGGGGGCGTGGGGCGAGGGGGCGCTGCTGCTTTTCCTGTTTTCCCTCAGCGGGGCGCTGGAGGAGTTGGCGGCGTATCGGACCGAGCGAGAACTCGCGGGCCTTTTCCGGGCGGCGCCGCGGGAGGCGATTCGGCTGAACAAAGACGGAACCGAGGAGAGGGTATCCGTTGAGGCGTTGGAACCGGGGGTCATGGTGCGGGTTCGGCCGGGGGACCTGTTCCCGGTGGACGGGGAGGTAGTGGACGGCAAGTCGGCCGCCGATGAGTCGAGCCTGACGGGCGAGGCGGCGCCGGTGGACAAGGAGGGGGGATCGATGGTGCTGGCAGGAACGCTGAATCTGTGGGGCAAGGTGGATGTGAAGGTGGTCCGGAGGTCGCGGGAGAGCGCGCTCGAGGGGATTCTGCGGCTGATCCGGGAGGCGCAGGAGCAGAAGGCGCCGGCGCAAAGGTTCACGGACAAATTTGGGACCAGGTATACGCAGGGGATTTTAACGCTGAGCCTGGTGATGTTTTTGGTGTGGTGGGGACTGGAGGGATGGAGCCAGAGCGGGGCGGCGGCGGCGTTTTACAAGACGATGACGCTGTTGGTGGTGGCGTCGCCGTGTGCGTTGGTGCTGTCGATCCCCTCGGCGATTTTGGCGGGGATTGCGGCGGGGGCCCGGCGGGGAATCTTGTTCCGGGGAGGGAGTCCGATCGAAAGTTTGGGGACGGTCAAGCGGGTGGCGCTGGACAAGACGGGGACCCTGACAACGGGAGAAATGCATGTGCGGGCGGTGGAACCGGAGCCGGGATGCACCGAGGCGGAACTGCTGGAGGGGGCGGCGGGGTTGGCGATGCAGTCCCTGCATCCGGTGTCGGTGGCGGTGGTGCGGGAGACCAAGCGGAGGGGGTTGGTGATGCGGGAGGCGGAGGACTTTTCCTCGGCGACGGGCGGAGGGGTAAGCGGGCGGGCGGCCGGAGGCGAGATAGGGAGGTTGGGGCGACGGAGCTTTCTGGGCGAGCCGGCGTGGGTCCAGGCGAAAGCGGCGCCGGCCCCGGGCGTAACGGAGGTTTTCTATGCAGCCGGGAAGGTGAAAGGGCGGATTCTTTTGGAGGATGAGATCCGAAAAAGCGGCCGACCCTTGTTGAAATGGATGGAGGGCCAGGGGCTGCGGGTGACGATGTTGACGGGGGATCGGGAGGCGGCGGCGCGGCAGGTGGCGGATACGGTGGGGCTAAGGGATTTCCGGTGCGGGTTGCATCCGGCGGACAAGGTGGCGGCGATCCGCGACTGGGTGAAGGCGGGCGAAAAGGTGGCGATGGTGGGTGACGGGGTGAACGATGCGCCGAGCTTGGCGGCAGCCGACATCGGGGTGGCGATGGGGGCGCGGGGGAGTGGGGCGGCGCTGGCGGAAGCGGACGTGATCCTGATGCGAGATCAGCTGGAGAGTTTTGCCGGGGCCTACGAGTTGAGCCGACGGACGCGGCAAGTCATTCTGCAGAATCTGGTAATTTCTTTGGGAACGATTGCGGTGTTGGTGACGGCGGCGATGGGGGCGGCGATTCCGCTGACGGTGGGAGTGGCCGGGCATGAGGGGAGCACGGTGATCGTGGTGCTGAACAGCCTGCGGTTATTGGCCGGAAAGGGGAGATTTGCCGGGTTGCGCCCCAGCGGGGAGAAGGTGTAGGACTATACGATGCAATGGCGCGCCATTCTTCTCTTCGGGGCCCCGGGGTCGGGGAAGGGGACGCAGGGTAAAATCCTTGGGACGATCCCGGGTTTCTGTCATCTCAGCTGTGGGGACGTGTTCCGGGGGATGGATCTACGGACAAAGGTGGGGCAGGCCTTTTTAAAGTATTCCAGCGCGGGCCAACTGGTGCCAGACGATGTGACGGTGGATTTATGGCGCCAGCACATGGCCAACATGGTGACGCTGGGAAAGTTCAAGCCGGAGATTGACCACCTGGTGTTGGACGGGATTCCCCGCGATGTGGAACAAGCCAAATTGCTGAAGGTGGACATCAAGGTGGAGGCGCTTTTTCATCTCGTGTGCCATGACCGGGCGAAGCTCGAGGAGCGGCTGAAGCGGCGGGCTCTGCGGGACAACCGGCTGGATGACGCGAGCGACAAGGTGATCCACGACCGGCTGGAGACCTACCAAAAGGAGACCAAGCCGGTGTTGGACTATTACGGGGACAAACTGGTGAAGGAGATCGATGCGGAACAGTTCCCTTACGAGGTGACGCGCGACATCCTCAGTCAGGTGCACGCGACCAAGGCGGAGCGGAAAAACCGCAAGCTGGCTGAAGTCGTCGTCTAGGCGCGTGCGCGTTCTTTTTGCCGGCACCGGGGCGTTCGGGGTGCCTTGTTTGGAGGCACTGGTGGCTTCGGACAAACATTTTGTCCTTTCCGTGATCACCCAGCCGGATCGCCCGGCCGGGCGTTCCCAGAAGCCGCTGGCCTCGCCCATTAAGGAGGTGGCCCTCAAGCATCATCTACAGGTGTACCAACCTGAGGACATCAATGCGGCCAGCTCGCTGAGCCAGATCCGGTACCAAAAAGCGGATTTGATGGTGGTGGTGGCTTACGGGCAGATTCTTAAGAAGCCGATCTTGGAGTTGCCGGAAAGGGGCTGCTGGAACGTCCACGCTTCGTTGTTGCCCAAGTACCGGGGGGCGTCGCCGATCGCGGCGGCGATCCGGGATCGGCAAAAACGGACTGGGGTGACAATCATCCAGATGAATGAGGGCCTGGATGCCGGCGACATTCTTGCCAAGGTGGCGACGCGAATCCGTCCGCATGAAACCACCGGAATTCTTCATGACCGGTTGGCTGGGAAGGCGGCCCCCTTGTTGTCTTACCTTTTGGATCGGGCGGAAAAGGGAAAGGTGAAGCGCGTGCGCCAAACCCAGGCCGAGGCTTCCCTGGCTCCGCGGATGAGCAAAGAGGACGGGAAAATCGTCTGGGACAAGAATCCTGAAGAGGTTGAAGCGCATATCCGGGCGATGCAGCCATGGCCGGGGGCTTACAGCTGGCTCCCCGACGGAGCGGACCAGAAGATGATGAAGATCTTCTCCGTGATTCTATCGCGGCGAGCCAGGGGAAAGCCGGGAGAGGTGGCGGAGGTGAATTCCCACGGCATCCTGGTGGCGGCGAAAAAAGGGGGAGTGCTCTTACGGGAGGTGCAACTGGAGGGGAGGAAGAAAATGACGGCGGCGGAGTTCGCGAGGGGAGCGGGGGTTCAACCTGGAATCGTACTAGCTTAAGCCGTTCGATGGTCGTTTACGTTTAGGAAAGGGGGGGTGGCGGGTGTCTCGTCGCGAGAGGCGTGCCAGGCAAACCTCTGCGATCTCTGCGTTTTGGCGGTAAAAATCAGGCCGACCGCAGAGGTGCAGAGAGCGCTGAGGATTGGCCCCCTAAAACATGCCCCCGCCCATCCTGGCGACCGCCTCCGGCGATTGCGGATATCCACGACCGCAGGGGATGGGCCGCGGCGGAGCGCGGCCCTACAGGGGTTTGAAGAGTTCGTGGGATTCTTTTTGTTTCCGGATCCACCTCTCTTTCTGAAGGGCAAGGCGGCGACCGACCCATTCACCGGGGCCCGGATCGCGGCCGGTGGCGTAGAGTTCGGTCCGGCGGAGGATGGATCGGATATAAGCCTTGGTGGTGGGGAAGTCGACGGCCTCCAGGAACTCGTGCGCTTTCATGCCGGGGGTATCGGAGGCCCAACGGCGAGCGCGGGTGATGCCGGCATTGTATTCGGCCAAGCCGAACACCTCGGGGCGATCGGCGCCTTCCTCGGCCCAGCGGCGGACGGCACGGGCAAGGTACCAAGTGCCGACCTCGAGGTTGGTGCGGGGATCCAAAAGGTCGGTCTCGCGGAAAGAGCGGACTCGGTGAACCCGGGCCCAATCCTGGGCGGCACCGGTGGTGACCTGCATTAACCCCCGCTCGCCGGCTCCGCCGACGGCCCGGACCTCAAAGTCGCTTTCCCTCCAAACCACGGCTTTGACCAAAGCAAGCGGAAGGCCGTGCTTGGCGGCAGCCTCGGCAATGAGGGGCCCCACTTCCTGGGCCCGGCGGATTTCTCCCAACCAAGCAAGTCCGACGATCACGAACGGGGCCAGAATGACGGCCAAGGCGGCCAGAATGCGGGGATGAGCCAGAAGCATTCAGAAAGAATAAGCACGGGGCGGAGGCGGGGAAGCTGGGGAAACTTGCCGGAAGGACAAAAAGAGCGCAGAGGCAAAGGGTGGCATCTCCTGAATTTGTGAGGGTAGCTCCCGAACTGGGGTTGGACCGGCTGTTCGACTACCGGATTCCTGACGCTCTGCAGGGTCGCATCCGACTAGGGCAACGGCTAAGGGTGCCTTGGGGTCGAAGGGAGATTCTGGCCTACGCGGTAGAGTTTCCGAGGCGGCCTGAGGTTGAGAAGGTGCGGGACGTGGCCGAAGTGGCCGGGGAGCGGCCGCTCATCCCGACCGGTCTATGCCAGCTGGCGCGGTGGATGGCGGACTACTATGCGTGTGATTTGGCGGCGGCGCTGAGAACAATTCTCCCCGGGCCGGTGCGGTCCCACGAGGGCGGCGGAAAGATGGCTTGGTGGATCGGACCGGTGGTTGGGCAGGAGGATTTGGCGACGAAGGTCCTCAAAGGAGCCAAGGCACAGAAAAGGGCTTGGGGTCATCTCAAGGAGACCGGGGGAGGCTGGCTCACGGCGCTCGTGCGGGATAGCGGGATCGGAACGGCCACATGGAAGGCGCTGGTGGATCGAGGACTGGCGGAGAGGTCGGAACGAAGGTTCGTGAAGGCCGAGGAGGGACCGGAAGCGGGGTGGCCGGATGCCGGAAAGAAACCGGAACTGGGCGAAGAGCAGGTCGCCGCGATGAAAAGTTGGGAAGAGGAGAGAAAAAAGGAGGGCGGCGGTCGGCCGATCCTGTTGGAAGGGGTGACGGGGAGCGGGAAGACGGAGATTTACCTGCGGGCGTTGGAAGCGGTGTTGGCGGAAGGAAAAACGGCGGTGGTGTTGGTGCCGGAGATTTCCCTGACCCCGCAGACGGTGGCGCGGTTCCGGGGCCGGCTGGCCGGCCAGAGGATCCGGCTGTGCGTGCTGCACAGCGCCCAGACGACGGCGGAGCGGAGGGAGTCGTGGCACGAGATCCGGGAGGGGAGGGCCCGGGTGGTGATCGGAGCGAGGTCGGCGCTGTTTGCGCCGCTGGAGAATCTGGGATTGATCGTGGTCGATGAGGAGCATGACGGGGGTTACAAGCAGGGGGAGTCGCCGCGGTATCATGCGAGGGATCTGGCGGTGGTGCGGGGAAAGCTGGAGGGGGCCTCGGTGATGCTGGGGAGTGCGACGCCGTCGCTGGAGAGCGCCTACAACGCCGATCGGGAGAGGTATTTGCGGGTGCGGCTGAGGAAGCGGGTGGACGGAGCGAAATTGCCCAAAGTCCACATCCTGGACCTTCGAAAAGAAGAGAAACCAAAGTCCGGCGGGCCGGTGATGCTTTCCGCATCCCTGCGGGCGGCCTTGGAGGAGAGAAGGAAAAAGGGGGAACAGAGCCTGTTGCTGTTAAATCGGCGGGGCTATGCGCCGAGCGTGCAGTGTCCGCACTGCGGAAAGGTGGAGGAGTGTGAGCGGTGTGCGGTGCCGATGACCTACCACCGGAGCGCCGGGAGGATGAAATGTCATTTTTGCGATGCGGAGCGTCCCGCGCCCGGGGTTTGTGCGGAGTGCCAGTCGCCGCAGTTGAAATTCACCGGAGCAGGGACGGAACGACTGGAGGAGGCGGTGGTGGAGGCCTTACCAGGGGTGCGGTGGACGAGGATGGACTCCGACAGCATGAGAGCGCGTGGGGCGCACGGGAAAGCGTTGGCGGCGTTCCGGGAGGGGCGAACGGATATCCTGCTGGGGACCCAGATGATCGCCAAAGGGCTGCATTTTCCCAAAGTGACCTGCGTGGGGGTGGTGGGGGTGGATTCGGCGCTGAATTTGCCGGACTTCCGGGCTTCCGAGAGGGTGTTCCAACTTTTAGTGCAGGTGGCGGGTCGGGCGGGGCGGGGGGAGATTCCCGGCGAGGTGTTCGTGCAAACTTACACCCCGTTTCACCCGGCAATCCAATTTGCCCGGCACCATGACGTGGATGGGTTCCGGGAGCAGGAGTTGGAATATCGCCGAGCTCACGGCTACCCGCCCTTCAAGCGGGCGATCCTGGTTTCCTTTTCCGGACCGAGCGAGGCGCAGGCCTCGGCTTCCATCCGCCATGTGGCCGGAAGACTACGGGAATTATGGAAAGGCCGAGTGGAGGTGCCGGAGCCTTGTGCGGCGCCGATCGCGCGGGTGGAGGGGAAGTTTCGGTT
>VHDM01000031.1 GCA_016876055.1 Verrucomicrobiota bacterium | reverse complement strand
TTGAAAGGGCTGTCGTCGGAGCCGATCAGAATTTCGTTCGATCCCCCGTGCAAATCCGCCGTGAGGGTGTCTTCCGCCAGGCCGATGGGTTTGTCCCCAACCATGGTGCCCAGCGTGCTGCCCCGATCCCGCACGAAGAAATGATCCCCTTCCCGCTCAATCGAGCAGTGGTTCCGGGAAATCTGGTAGGGCTTGTCGTCGGCGATGGCCAAATCGTTGGCCGCAAAAACCGTGGCCCCTTTGCCTTGCACCTCGTGTTTGCGGCCGAGCCGGAAAGGAAATTTGCTGATGGTGACCGCCGGCTCAGGCAGACGCACCTTGGCGTGTTCCGTGAGAGCCTCCAGCACAACGGAGGTAAAACCACCGGCCGGAGGAGGCGGCGGAGCCGGTTGGGCGGCGGCCACCGGTGCCCTGGAGACGGGAACGGCCACGGGGGCAACCGTCCGAGTCAGTTCCAGGGAGGGAGGCGGCGCAATCGGAGCGGACACCGGCGCCACCACGCGCGGAACCGGCGCGGCCGTCGGAGCCGGCGCCGCGACACCGGAGGCCAAGGCCTGTTCGGCTTTGCTGCGAAGGCGCATTTCCAGCCGGAGCCGGTCGTTGGCCGTACGCAACCGCTCGAAAAAGGAGGCCATGTAAGGGATGAGAACCTCCGGACGCGAGAGCACCAGTTCGTTGAAGTTTTCCGGGGTGAGCACTTCACATTCGGTCACTTCCAGGACTTGGGCGGAAGCCGAGCGCGGGCGCTCGTCCACCATCGCCATTTCTCCAAAAATATCGCCCTCCCCCAGCTGGGCGAGGATCACCGGTTTTCCGTCCGCCAGGATGGTGATTTCCACGCGGCCCCGCAGGATGCGGTAGGCCTCCTGGCTGTTTTCCCCTTCCCGGAAGATCACCTGCCCCGGCTGAAAGACGGCATGGTTGGACATGAAGGACGAAAATGGGGCTTGGGGTTCCGGCGGGCAAGCCCGCGGGAGCCCGCTTTGGACGTTGAGCCTCTCCCTTGGGTCTTTTATTGAAGAAGTTCCATGGCACGCCCCATTTTGGCCTACGGAGTTCTCTCCGTTGCCCTTCTCCTGGTCTCCTGCCGGCCCGCGCCCGGGCCTTTTCGCCTCTCCGCTGGCATGGCCTTCCAGGATTTGGTCACCGGCCAGGGCTACGACACCGGGCAACTTCGGGGAAACCTTCTCCTTTTGAATTTTTGGGCCGCCTGGAGTCCCGCCAGCTTGAAGGAGCTCCCGGAATTGGCGGCATTGGCCAAAAACTTTCAAACCCAGGGCTTGGTGGTCTACGGCGTCTGTCTGGACGATGCTCCCGCCGCGGAACTGCTCGTCTTTGCCGAGCGCCAAGGCATCCGCTACCCGCTCGTCCGGCCCGGAGACAAGCTGCTGGACGAAATCCAGCCGCTGGAAACCATTCCCTACACCATACTGATCGACAACGACGGCAAAATTGTCGCCCGTTTCCGCGGGCCCTTCAAACCCCGCGACCTCCGCGAGGCCATCAAAAAAAACCTTTAGGCGCCTGCCGCAGCCACCAACTCCTCGCACCAAGGCAGCACCGTCTCCATGGGCAGGCCGATCACGTTGCTGCGGGACCCCTCCACCCGTTCCACCAGGCGATCCCCGCCGTCCTGCAGGGCGTAGGCCCCGGCTTTGTCCAACACATCAATCTCCCGCACGTAAGCACGTATCTCCGCGTTGGCCAATTCCCGGAACTTTACCCGGGTCCGTACCACGCTCTCCCGGATCTTTTTCCCATCCGGCAGGATTAAGACCGCCGCGGTGACCACCTCGTGGGTCCGGCCGCTCAGCCACGCCAGCATCTGCCTCGCCACCTCCTCATCCGCCGGCTTGCCGAGCACCCGACCTTCGCAGACCACAATGGTATCCGCCGCCAAAACCGGTTGGCCGGGATGCTTCTCGGCCACGGCCCGGGCCTTCCGGCGGGCGTTGCCGCGGGCCAACTCGCCGGGTTGAATTTCGGGAAAATCCTCTGCCCCCCACTCCTCCACTCGCGGCGACTCCACGTGAAAGGAGATGCCGGACTCCCGCAGCAAATCAGCTCTCCGCGGTGAGGTCGAGGCGAGGATCAGCCGCACCCCACGATCCTGCCCCCTCCTCCGGGAGGAGGCACGCCCGGAGTAGGGAAGTTATTCTTCCTTATCCTCTTTTTTCCCAAACCCTTCCCCAACAACTTTCAGGCCTTGGTTGAGTCCTTCGAAGGGTCGGGAACGATGAAGGCCTGTGATTGCCGAAGCTCAGCCGATGCGGGGACGTGGACGACGAGAAGCCCCTGCCCCCATCACCATCGAGGGCCTGCCCGCCCACACCAACCTCGAAGCGGAGCGCTCCGTGCTGGGGGCGATGCTGGCCGACCCGGACCACATCGTCGATTTGGCCCAGGAAAAGGGCCTCCGGGAGGATGATTTCTTCGCCCCCGCTCACCGCGTCATTTTCGGCGCCATCACAAAAATGCGGGAGGCCAGCCAAGCCATCGATCCCTCCACCCTGCTGGCCTGGCTCAGGGACCGGAAATTGCAGGATGCCGCCGGCGGCGCCGCCCTCCTTGGCGAGTTGGCCTCGGGAGTCATCAGCATTTTCACCGCTCCCACCCATATCGAGCAGGTCAAAGACAAAAGCCTACTTCGCGAGCTCCAGCAGGCCTGCGCCCAAATCGTGGTCGGCGCCCACGAGCGTCCCCACGAAGTCCAGACCATCCTCGATGAGGCCGAGCGGGATATCCTGGAGATCCGCGGCAGCCGGGAAACTCAGGGCATCACCCGCGCCGCCGAGGTCGCCCCAAAAACCATCGCCATGATCGAGCAGTTGATCCGCGGCAAAGGCCACACCAGCGGGATCCCTTCGGGTTTTGATGAGCTCGACCAGTTGACCACCGGTTTCAAGGGCGGGGAAATGATCGTCATCGCCGCCCGTCCCGGGGTCGGCAAGACCGCCCTCGCCCTGAGCATGGCCCGCCATATCCTCCGCCGGCGTTTTGACATCGAAAAGGATGACTTTGTCCGCCCCGGCTATCCGGTCGCTTTTTTCTCGCTGGAAATGTCTGCCCAACAGCTGATGTTCCGTCTTCTTTCGTCCCACGCCGGCCTCGATTCCGAACAGATCCGCCGCGGCCAGTTGAGTGACAGCCAGATCACCGCCTTGCGCGGCGTGGCGGCCGAAATCAGCGAATTGCCCCTCCTGCTTGACGAGTCCAGTCTGCTTTCCATCGGGCAGCTCCGCGCCCGCGCCCGACGGCTTAAAAAAATGCAAAACATTGGCATTATTTTTGTCGACTACCTCCAATTGCTCACCTCCGGGACGGACCGCGCCCGGGAGAGCCGCCAGGTCGAGGTCTCCGAAATTTCCCGGGGGCTCAAGGCCCTGGCCATGGAGTTAAACATCCCCGTGGTGGTGCTCGCCCAGCTGAACCGGAAACCGGAGGAAACCAATCAGGACCCCGCCTTGCACCACCTGCGCGAATCCGGTTCGATTGAGCAGGATGCGGATGTCGTCCTGCTCCTCAGCCGGGAAAATCACACCGATGACAACGAATCCACCGAGGGTTCGGCCGAGGACGGAGGCGCAGCCCAACCTCCCCCCACCCAGCGCGGCCTTGTCTGCAAATTAAACATCGCCAAGCAGAGAAACGGACCCACCGACCGGATCCGGCTCCTCTTCCAACCGCGCTTCACCCGGTTCGATTCCCTCCCGCGCGAAGCCCGCTAACCGCCCAAGTCTCTGATGATCTCCCGCGGGTATGTGGCCGTGTTGGCGGATCCCCATACCGATGATTCCATCCGGAAAATTCTCGAATCATGGCTCGCCCGATTTGAAAAAGTTGAACAGGTGGTGCCCGGGGTTCAGGCCGGCAACACCACCACGGCCATACCCACCCCCCAAGATTTGATCCCGGCCGATCATCTGCAGTTTCGGGTGATCCAAGGCGGGGATTTTGCCTGGGCTTACCTGACCCGGGGACGACGGGTAATCGAAACCACCGGCCTGCCGCAGGAAAAGATCGCCCTCTGCCTGGACATCCTCCTGGAACTCAGCGGAGTGACCGAGATCGTGGACCAGCACGACGATCGGCGGTTGGATGAACTGGAGCGAGACGGATTGATGTGAACAGGCCCCCGGTCCTGATCCTCACCGCCGCGTTCGGGGACGGGCACAATGCCGCTGCCCGGGGTTTGGCCGCCGGCATTCAATTGCAGGGAGGTCAGGCCGTGGTGGCGGACCCTTTTGCGGAGTCCCAGCCCGCCCCCAATGACTTTGCCCGGCGTCTCTACCTCACCCTGATCAACCGGGCCCCCCATGCCTGGAACCTGTTTTACCAAACCTGTCACCACCTGCCTTTGATTGAAAAAACCGTTCTGATTCACTCCGCCGCCCAAACGCGGGTGGAGGAACTCCTGCGCCTCCACCAACCCAAAGTCGTCGTGGTGACCTTCCCGGTCTACGCCCATCTCATCGCCCGCCTGCCCCGGGAAATGCGCGAGACCTTTCAACTTATCACCGTAGTGACAGATTCCATCACGGTGCACCGGCTCTGGTCCACCGCCGCCGCCCGCCTTTGGATTGTTCCCAACGAGCCCACCGCCGAGTCCCTTGCCGCCCTGGGCATACCCCGAGAAAAAATCCGGGCCGTGGGATTCCCCGTTGACCCGCGCTTTGCCGCTCCCGAGCCCCATCCTGGCGACGAACCTCCCGGCGAGCGGCCACGCATCCTCCACCTGCTGAATTCCGGGCTCCGGGGCGGGGCAGAGTTGGCGGCCAGCTTGGCCGCCCAGCCGGCTTGGGAATTGACCGTGGGCACCGGTCGCGACTCGAAGGTCATGGAAAAGGTGAAGGAAGCCTTGGGATCCAACGTCTCCAAGGTGCAACTGCTCGGCTGGTCCAGCGAAATGCCCTCCCTGCTGGCGAGAAACCATTTCGTGGTAAGCAAAGCCGGTGGTGCCCTGACCCAAGAAACCATCGCGTCCCGCACCCCTCTCCTCGTTACCCAGGTGGTACCCGGCCAGGAGGAGGGTAACTTCTCACTTTTGCGGAAGATCGGGGTCGCCCGCCTCACGCCCGACGGACCTAGCGCCGTTCAAGCGATCCGGGAAGCCTTGGCAGATCACGGCAAAGGCTGGAAAGAGTGGAAGGCCCGGCTGGCGGCAGTCTCCAGGCCGGATGCCTCCCGGCGCTTGGCGGAGATCTGTCTGGGCCTGACGCCGAGCTAGCCGACCAGAGCCAACCACGCCTTCCACATCGTCCGGGCCAGCTCCTCCGTGGGTTCGGCATATTCCGAACTGTCCTCCAAAATCTGCGCCGGCTCCACCGGGACAGCCGCCAGCTCCTTGCGGGATGCGGAAACCATCTCGTCAATCATTGCCGCCGTCATCTCTAGGTGCGGGACAAGTCCGTAGGCCTTTTTTCCCATTCGGAATCCCGCGCAGGCGCACTTCTGGGAACTGAGCAGATGCACCGCCCCCTTGGGTAACCAAAAGTGGTCTCCGTGCCACATCAGGGCGGGGAAGTTTTCCGGCAGACGCCGGAGCACCGGGTCTTTGCAGGCCTCCGGCATTTTATGGACCGGCACCCAACCGATCTCCTTCTCCCCTGGCTTCACCTCAGCCCCCGCGGCGGCGGCCAGCAACTGCGCACCCAGGCAAATCCCCAAGACCGGCTTCTCCATCTTCACGGCTTTTTCCAGTAGCTCGATCTCCTCCTTCAGGTGGACCAGATTCCCCTGGTCGTACACCCCCATCGTCCCACCCATCACCACCAATCCCCCAAAAGGAGCGGGATCCGTGGGCACCTTTTCTTTTTGGTCGATCCGGACAATTCGGACGGTGTGCCCGGCGGAACGGATCTCGTCGGCAATTGTTCCGGGCCCCTCCATGGGCTCATGCTGCAACACCAGAAACTCGGCCATCAAAAAACAATCTGCAAACCGGCGGAATTCCGCAACCTTCTTGTGAAAACTTCTTCCCCGTCCGGATCAGCCTTTGGCTTCCGGCGCATTCTGCAGAAACCAGGCGTAGGTGGAGCGGATCCCCTGCTCAACCGGGATGGTCGCCCGCCACCCCAACTTCCGGATCCGGCTCACCTCGAGAAGCTTGCGGGGCGTCCCATCGGGCTTACCGGAATCCCAGCGGATCGCGCCCGTAAAGCCCACGGCCTGCTTCACCTTTTCCGCCAAATCCCGAATCGTCAGGTCTTCTCCCACTCCGACATTCACGATGTCCCGGCCGTCATATTTCTCCAAAAGCACCAAGAGGCCCGCGGCCAGATCATCCACGTGCAACCATTCTCGCCGCGGGGCGCCCGTCCCCCACAGCACGACTTCCTTTTCCCCCCGCTGCTTGGCCCGGTGCAACTTGGTGATCATGCCGGGCAGGGCGTGGGAGGTTTCCGGATCAAAATTGTCGCCGGGCCCGTACAGGTTGGTGGGCATGGCGGAGATGGCGCTTTTGCCGTACTCGTCACGAAAGGCCTGGGCGAGGCGGATGCCGGTGATTTTGGCCAAGGCGTAGGCGTCATTGGTGGGCTCCAGCGGGCCGGTCAGCAGGGAATCCTCCAAAATCGGCTGGGGCGTCTGTTTAGGATAAATGCAAGAACTGCCCAGAAAGAGGAATTTTTTGCAGCCGTGCCGGAACGCCGATTCCATGAGATTGCTTTGGATGCGGAGGTTGTCCAAGAGGAACTCCACCGGCTTTCGGGAATTTTCCAGGATGCCGCCTACCCGCGCGGCCGCATCGACCACCTGCTCTGGCTTTTCACGGGCAAACCAACGATCCACCGCCACCGGATCGGTTAAGTCCAGCTGCTGGCGGGTTTGGGTTACCACCACGCTCCCCGCCTTCCTCTCCAGGGCCCGGACCACGGCCGAACCCACCATGCCGCGGTGCCCGGCGACAAAAATTTTCACGCCTACTCCCGGATGCGCTGGCCCGCGCGCTCCTCGGCAAGGAGCTGAATGTCCGCATCCACCATGATCTCGGCCAACTGCCTGAACTTCACCTTCGGCTCCCAACCAAGCTTCTTCTTCGCCTTGCTGGCGTCGCCGATGAGCAGATCCACCTCCGCCGGCCGCAGATACCGCTTGTCAAACGCCGCGTGTTTTTTGGAATCCAGACCGGCCCGGGCAAAGGCCACCTCCAGAAACTCCTGCACGGTGTGGGTTTCGCCCGTCGCCACCACATAGTCGTCCGGTTTGTCCTGCTGGAGCATCCGCCACATCGCCTCGACATACTCCGGGGCGTATCCCCAATCCCGCTTGGCCTCCAGATTCCCCAAATACACCTTGTCCTGCAGGCCGGCTTGGATCCGCGCCACTGCCCGGGTGATTTTTCGGGTCACGAAGGTTTCCCCCCGCCTCGGGCTTTCGTGGTTGAAGAGAATTCCGCTGGAGGCGTGCAACCCGTAGCTCTCGCGATAGTTCACGGTGATCCAGTGGGAGTAAACCTTGGCGGCGGCGTAGGGGCTACGGGGGTAAAAAGGGGTGGTTTCGTTTTGGGGTACGGCCTGAACCAACCCGTACATCTCCGAGCTGGAGGCCTGGTAAAACCGCGCCTTTGGAGCCACCTGCCGCATGGCGTCCAAGATTCGGACAGTCCCGATCGCCGTCACATCCCCGGTGAACTCCGGGATATCGAAGCTGACCCGCACATGGCTTTGCGCGGCCAAATTGTAAATTTCCTCTGGTTGGGTCTCCCCGAGGATCTTGATCAACGAACTCGGATCACTGAGGTCGCCGTAATGAAGGAAAAGGCGGGCTCCTTTGTCATGGCGATCTTTGTAAATCGGGTCGATCCGTTCGGTGTTGAAGCTGGAGGAGCGGCGGATGATGCCATGGACCTCGTACCCCTTGCCAAGCAGCAGCTCGGCCAGGTAGGAACCATCCTGTCCGGTGATCCCGGTGATGAGGGCGCGTTTGGCCATGACTCAGGACTTCTCCAGCAGGGGCCGGGCCCGGGTATCGAGTTTTTTGGCCAGGCGAAGGTCCAATTCGCTGATCCCGCCCACATCGTGGGTCGTCAGCTCGATTTTGACCGAGGCGTAGGATTGATGGAGGTCAGGATGATGGTTCATCTGCTCGGCCTCCAGGTTGACCCCGGTCACAAACATGGACGCCGCCACGAAATCGGGAAACTTGTATTCCCGGACAATCCGGCCGCCCGTCTGTTTCCAACCATCCAGGGTGGAGAGAACCACCTCGATCTGATGCCCGCTTAATTTCGCCGCCATCCGTCCAAAATATCGCAAGGCTTGCCCCACCCAAGCTTGGATTTTTTACCACTGCCCCGCACTCTTTCCCCATGCCGGAATTGGCGGAGGTTCTTTACTTTGCAAAGCAGTGGCGAGCCGGTCTCGGCAAAAAGATCGCCCGAGTTCATCTCCACCCTGGCAAACGAATCTTCCGGGGAATTCGTCCAGCCGACCTTTCCCAACGTCTGCCCAGGCAAAAGCTCCGTTCCATCCAGACCCACGGCAAACAGATGCTCTTTCGCTTCGGCAACGACCGCTGGCTGGGCGTTCACCTCGGCATGACCGGCAAACTCTCGGCCGAACCCCCCGACCATCTGCCCGGCAAACATGATCATCTCGTCCTCTACACCCGAACCCGCGCGCTGGTGTTTCAGGATCCACGTCTTTTTGGGCGGGTCCGTTTCCATGCATCCCCCCACCCGCCCGGCTGGTGGTCTTCCCTGCCAATCCCCGTGCTCCACCGAAAGTTTTCCGTTCCAAGGTTGTCAGAAATTCTAAAAAAACGCGGCCGCACTCCCTTGAAACCTTTGTTACTGCGGCAGGAATTCTTTCCCGGAATCGGGAATTGGATGGCCGATGAGATCCTTTGGCAGGCTGGCCTGAATCCCCGCACCCTCGCCGGCTCCCTGCACCCGCCGGCCATCGCCGGGCTCCACGTCAAAATTCAAAAGGTATCGAAGGAAGCCCTCCGGATCATCGGCCGGAACTGGTCGGACCCACCCCGCTCCTGGCTTTTCCTGCATCGTTGGGACGACGGAGGAAAGTGCCCGCGCTGCCGGGAAGCACTTTGCAGGCAACCGGTGGGTGGAAGGACCACCTGTTGGTGTCCCGTCTGCCAGAAGGTGGCACTTCCTCGCGGTCGAACTCGGTCGTAATTTACAGAGATGTTTCGGTCCGGACCGCCCCGGCGCATCCAACCCTCTTTACAAAAAAGTGAGGAACCTCCACCTCTGCCGAAAAAACCGGCCTTCTCGGCTCCCGCTTGGCTCCCCACCTCCGGCCTGATTGGCGTTGCCGCCCTGTTGGGGCTGGGCCTTTTGTTCGGACTGTATTTTCTCCTGCGCGGCCCCACCTACTCAAAAAACGATGACGAACTGCGCACCCCGCAGGTTCTGCAGGCGGATTACGCCCGCTGGAGTTCGTCCCTCCGCCAAATCACCCAGGGGGCCATGGCATCCAGCGCTCCGGCCATTCCAATCCTATCTCCCCCCGTCCAAGCCGATCTCTCCACCCTGGGTTGGTGGAACCGCTGGCGAAATCTCCCGCCGGAGGGTCTCGCCCGGGCCGTGCTGGCCCGGCGCTTACCGCCTCAGATTGAACTTATCGGCCTGAAACCCCTGCGCATGCTCCAAAACGAAGATGGGGTCGCGGTGGATTATGAAATCCGGCTGAAGGCCAAGGAGGATATGCTGCTCGCGCCCGTGGTCCCCGTCGCGATCCCGACGGGGATTTCGGCCACCCACCAGCGTCTGCTGCCTCGGATCGTCTTCGCCTATGACTTGCCTCCGGGAAAAGTGTTTGATCTGGCCCAAGCCCGAACCGTGATCCCAGCCGGAACCACCCTGGAGGGAGGTTGGACCCTGCGCCAGGCCGTCCTCTCCTCGGGCACATGGATGGCCCGGAGCGCCGATCTTCTTCCCATGACCCGGATCCCAGCACTCGAGGCCATTTTTGCCCGTGAAGCCACCACCCCGCCCCCGGCCCTGCTCCGTTCGCGGGGCGAACTGGAAAATGGCGAGGCCAAACGCCGGGCGGCCGCCCAATCGCTCGATGACCGCCTCGCCGCCATCCGCGCCGACGTGAAACAGTATCGTCAAAATCTCATGGCCGGGATTCCTGCCGCCATGAAAAACAAGGGCTTCGGGGCCGGCAGCGGCGTGCCCACCGCCGCCGGGGTGGGCGCCGTGGGCGGGGCGGCCACCGGAGCGGGCATCGGGGCCATGGCCGGAGGAGGAGACGGGGCGGCGATCGGTGCCGGCGCCGGGGCCTTGGCCGGCATGCTCGTCGGGGCGCTCGTCGCTCACCACGAACACGAGAAAAAAGTGGAACAAGAAAAGGCGGCCCGGCGGCAGGCTGTGGCGGCCGTGGAACGGGAAGTTTCTGACCATGAGCGCCGCCTGATGCGGGAACTGGAAAATGAACTCCATCAGGAGGCGACCCGCCAGGAATCCACGTTGGCGCGCCCTTCCGCTACGCCATAAAACCCACCATGGCTCGTACTGCAAAAAAAGACGCGGTTCTCCGGCGCGTCATCCTCGCCTCCATCTGTGCCGGCTCGGCGATCCTTTTCGGCCTGCTGGCCCTGATTCAATTCAAGCCTCTCCTTGAGGCGGAGAACTATACACGGGACTTGCGTACCCGCTTTGGCCAAACCGCCCCGATTTCGCCGGAGGTCGTTTTTCTCTCCATCGACAAGCAGTCCTACAACGACGTCCTCATGGAGGAGGAGATCGCCGCCCATCCCGCGCTGGCGGAAATGTCCACCGGTTCCTGGCCGTGGAGGCGCTCCGTTTGGGGCCAAGTCATCCGCCGGGTGGCCGAGGCCGGAGCCAAAGTCGTCGCCCTCGACCTGATGTTCCCCACCCCCAAGGAGGGAGATGAGGAGTTGCTCCTCGCCTTGGATGAATTCGGGGATCGGGCCGTGGTGGGAGGAACCTTCGAAGAGGTCAGCAACCTCGGCCGAACCTCCGTCCAGTTAGCCCTGCCCGCTCCTCTGGCGGCCCAAGGCATCACTGAAATCGCCTCCGACAACCCCAGCGGTCGCGTGGGGTACGTCAACCTTTGGCCCGATGCCGACGGCATCATTCGCCGCGCCCACTACCGCCGTACGTTTCAGGACACCTCGGCCATCTCCCTTTCGGGGCGGATGCTGGAGAAAGCGGGCCTCGGTGCCCGCATCCCTCAGGGAGCAACCGGCCTGATCCGTTATGCCGGACCACCCACCTTCAACTACAAGGCGATTCCCATTTACCAGCTGTTTGTGCCCTCCACCTGGGAAAAGGTTTTTCAAAATGGGGCCACGCTGCGCGGCAAACTCGTCCTGGTCGGCCCCTACGGCAACTGGTCCAAGGACTTCCTGAAAACTCCCTACCCGAATCCCATGCCCGGCCCGGAAGTCCACCTCGCCGTCCTGGGCGCCGCCCTGACCGGTAGCTTTCTTCACCTTCCGCCGTTTTGGGCTTCCCCGGCCCTGCTGGGAATTGCGGCGCTTCTGGCTCTTGCCCTCATTTTGGCCACCAGCCAACCCGTGCTCCGGCTTGTCCTGCTCCTGCTGACCGCCCTGGGGTACGCCGTTCTCACCTTTTTCGTCCAAGACAAGCTGAGTCTCATCCTCCCGGCCGTAAATCCTGCCCTCACCCTCCTGCTGGGAGGCATCGGTTGCCTCAGCTACGAGTTCGTCCTCGAGCAGCGCGAAAAGCGACGGGTGCGGGGCATGTTTTCCACCATGGTCAGCCCCGAGGTGCTGGCCTACATGCAGGCGGATCCCGACCGCTTCCGCCTCACCGGCGAAAAGAGAACCGCCACGATCTTTTTTTCCGACCTGGCCGGCTTCACCACCATTTCCGAATCCGTCACCGCCGAGGATCTGGCCAAAATCCTCAACCGCTACCTCACCCCGATGAGCAACCTGGTCACCAAATACGGCGGCTACATCGATAAGTACGCCGGCGACGCCATCATGGCCGATTTCGGCGTTCCCGTCTGGACCGACGCCGAGGCTACCTCCCATGCCTGGAAAGCCTGCTGGTCGGCCCTTGAGCAGCAGGAGCGCCTGCAAACCCTCAAACAGGAGCTGAAGGCCGAGTACGGGTGCGACATTGATGCCCGCATGGGCATCAACACCGGGGAGGTGGCGGCCGGGAACATGGGCTCAGAACAAAAATTCCAATATACCGTGATGGGCGATGCCGTGAACCAGGCGGCCCGGTTCGAGCCCGCCAACAAGCCCTTCGACACCCACATCATGATCGGGGGAAGAACCTACGAAATGGCCAAGGACAAGATTGAAGCCCGTTTCCTCGCCAACATGATTGTGAAGGGGAAAACCGAGCCGGTTCCCTGCTACGAGCTGCTCGCGAAAAAAGGGGAGCTTCCCGCAACCAAAGCTGCCGTGGTCCGGCTTTTTGAGGAGGGCTGGAAACTCCATGCCCAAAAGAAATTTCACGAGGCCATCGCCAAATTCGACGAAGCCCTCGCCCTCGACCCCCACGACGGCCCCGCCAAAGCCTATCGCAAAATCTCGGAGGGCTTTTTGAAAAGCCCGCCTCCCGATGGCTGGGCCGGGGAATATATCCAGACCTCCAAATAAGGCGGCCCGGTACGGAGATGGCGGCATGAATCAGTGCATCACCCACATTTTTTTTGATTTGGGCAACATCCTGGTGGGCCTCCACGCCGGCAAAAAGCTCCGGGCCCTCGCAAAAAAATCCGGTCAGGAACTGGCCCCTTTCTGTGAAAAGATCTGGTCCCACGAGCGCGCCCACGATTACGAGCGCGGCCGCCATACTTGTGATGAATATTTCGCCCTCCTTGCCGAGGAGTTGGACCTGGCCCACGCCCAGCCGGAATTACGCGAGGCGTTTTGCGACATCTTCCATCCCCTGCCCGAGCGCGTGGCCGTGGCGCGCCAATTGGCGAACCGTTATCCCCTGGGACTTATTTCCAACACCTGTGCCGCCCATATCCGCCATCTGGAATCTGCCTATGACTTTTTCCCGTTATTTTCGCCGCGCATCTACTCCCATGAGGTGGGCGCCCGCAAACCTCATCCCGCCATTTACGACCAGGCTCTGGCGGCGGCCGGAGCCAAGGCGGAGAACTCCCTCTTTATCGACGACTTGGCCGAAAATTTGGAGACCCCTTCCCGGCTCGGCTGGAAAACCATCCATCTTTCTCCCCAAGGGGACCTCGCCTCCTCCCTTCAACAGGTGGGAATTCCTGTCCCGTGACCGGCATGACCAGCAAACGACTTCCCTGGAGCAACTTCGCCCAGAAGATTTTTACGTTTGTATCGTAAAAATTTGAATTTTATTTTCCCAATAGAGGCGGAAAACATATGATGGATTCTTGAGATTATTTCCTCAATTCGTCTGGACTGCCCGGACGGTCTTTCTCTTGTTTGCACTTTTTTCTCCGCGCCTGCAGGCCAACCCGGTTTCCTTCATCGGTTGGATGCCCGTCCAAACCCTGTCGGATGGAAAAACCACCGAAATCGATCTCACCCGTTTTCTCTCCGTTGCTCCCGGGGCCCAACTGGAGATGACGAGGATTTCCGCCCTTCCGAAAACCACCGTCAACCTCGACGCTGCCAAACTCCTCCTCTCCATCGCGCCCGCCCCGGGGGCCCAGGGACTCGAGGATCTCCAACTGAAAATTCGTCCCCCTCCGGGCGAGGAAAACCAGTCGCCGATGACGCTCGAAGGAATTTTCACCTTCAGCATCCAGTCGGTTCCCAAAACCAGATTTCGCTTTTTCGGAACCGGCTCGGAAAAATCCGTCTCCGTCGCCGGCTCTTTTAACGGCTGGAATACCGGGGCCCATCCCTTGGAAAAATCCGGAGATAACCTTTGGGAACTCTCCCTGCC
>VHDM01000030.1 GCA_016876055.1 Verrucomicrobiota bacterium | reverse complement strand
TTTCCTTGCCCAGATACTCCTGAGGAGCGCTTTGGTAAAAATTAGCCGTACCTTTTCCGCAGCCGAAAGATGGGCGATTCCAAGGGCACCCAAAGTGAAAACCCTCAAAAAAATCACATGGTGACGTAACCACAAACCACCCAATTTTCAATGGGCAAGCTGGCTCTAGGGCTTGAGGATAAGACTGGCCAACCGAGCCACCCCGTCCTGGGCAATCTCGCTATTGGGGTAGTCCTGCTGGGCACGCAAATACCAAGCCAGACTCGACCCAAGTTGTTGCTTGCGCTCCATTTCCTGGGCCGTCCGGACGCTGCGGACAAACTCCGCGGCCTGGGTCGTGAATTCCGCCCGTGCCTGGTTCAACTTGGGGTCATCGGGGTAGCCGGAAAATCCCCGCTCCACACTTTCCCAGGCTCCCGCGGCGTCCCCGCGCTTGGCCAACTCGGCTGCGCGCAGGAGGGCCGCCTCGGCAAGCTGTACTTGATCGAGCACCTGTTTAAGTTTTTCCTGTTTTTCGGGATGGAGAGCGGTGGCGGCAATAAAACGAACTTTGTCCTCAAAAATCTGCCGATAGTTCTTCTGGGCATGAAGCCGCTCAAAGTCATTGAGTGCCTGCTGCTGCACGTCGGCTTGGTTAAAGATAGCCCCGGAAACTTCCGCCAAGGCAGGGTTGCGGGGCCAAATCTCGGTGGCGGCGCGCAATTCGGTTTCCAGGGTGGCCCGATCCCCCGAAGTCGCTGCGGCCCGCGCCTTGGCAAGGTGCAGTGCACTGACCGTGCGGGCGGTTTCCACCGCCGCCAACGGCTTGGCGCTGTCAAAGTCCTGGCTTGTTGTTTCCAGTTCCTTAACGAGGGTGCTCGCTCTTTCGTAGTCCTTAACCTCCAGGGCGGAGAGCAGTTGGTTGGATTTCCGCGTGAACTCCAAAACGGACCGCTTTTTGGCACGGATAAGGAGCCGGATCTCCGGGAGATATTCACCCACGGCGAATGCCTCACTCAGACGTTCCGCAGCGCTCTTCAGCTCGCTTTTCTCCAGCAGGAAGGAAAAAGACTCCACCCCCTCCCGCACATCACGAATCGCCTCGTTCGCCAAGGCGTCCAGTTGACCGAGGGTTTTGGGGAGTTTTGCCAAGTCGCCAAAGGACTCTTTGTTTTTGGCAGACTGGTTGGCCGCATAGTCGTCAGCCACCCGTAGCTGGTTGTCCCCGTCACCAAAAAGAGCCCGGTAGAAACGGTTGGCCAGTAAGACGTGCTCAAAGCGCCTTTGCAGAAAGAGTTGGGCGATCAGCACCTGGAACTCGATTTTCGCCTGCAGGCGAAGGGCCTCTTTTTTAACGCGGTTGCCAGCGATGGAGGCGTTGACCTCCCCGAGTTCGGTGAGGAGGGGTTGCATTTTCATATCCCTTTTAAGATTTTGCTCCCGGTTCCACTGCTCCGCCGCCGCCGGGTTTTTGGGGGCCGGGCCCAGCAGGCTGCTGTCGGCGGCGAAACGGGAATTCCACTCCAAGGTGTCTTTGCGCCGGACAAGGGAACGATTTTGGTCATCAATCCTGGTGACTTCCTGTTGTGCCAGCAGGACCCCGAAGATGGCGTCGTCCAGAGAGTTGCAGAGCTCCGCGTCAGGCTCATAGCTCGACGCGGAAGGAAGGATCGCCCAAGCCTTACGAAAATTTTCTTTGGACATTTTGGCAGGGGAGAGGAGATCGAGCATTTCCTTGAACTGGTCCCGGTATTTCTTGGCCTCGGCGCCTGATTCCTCCTCGGCATTTAGATATTTTTCGAAACGGGCTCGAAACACCCGCTGGTCTTGGATGTTCCAGATTTTTCCATCCCAGGTCATCCCTTCCGAACCCGGATCAAAGGCGGGCACATCACTGCCGAGGAAACCCTTTTGGGCCGCGGGAGGTGCCGCCGGAGCGGGAGATGCCGCAGGAGGCACCGCGTCGGGACTTTGGGCCCAGGCAGCCACCAAAGAGCCACCGAGAAGACCTGCAGCAATCAGCCTGCAGGTCATGATTTACTCATCTCTTCAACCTCAAGCAAGCCGTCGTCGTTTACCTCAACCTTAAGCCGATAACGCTGCCCCTTTTGTAGGTTCAATTCCCGATAATCTCTCGGAACTAAAATGGGCAGGGGCCAATCTTTGTCCGCTTGATTAATTTTCAAACCAAAGAGCCGTCCTTTTTCCGGGCTTGAACCCAGAGAACTTGAGATGACGCCCTCCACTTGGTAGGTATTACCCCGAAGGCTGTTGGCGTTTTCCAGGTAGTCGGAGGGTTTTAAAACTTCTACGGTCCGGTATGGATTGCCGTCCTTCTGGAGAACGAAAGCCCCTGCTCCTGCCAACACGATCAGAGCCATTGCTGCAACCAGCCAAAGAAAGGGGGAGGTTTGTTGGTGGGCGCGACGAGCCATCCCTAAGAATACCCTTTTCTGCCCCCCGGGGGCAAAAATTATCGCCAGTCACTCCGTCGAAGGCCGAAGTAGGCTAAGATGAGCCCCAGGCTAAGATGGATTGTTAAAATCCATAGGGCTATTTGGGCCGAGGCCAAGGGCGTCTCGGTGATCGCCCGAACCAGATCGTAGAAACGGGTGTCTTTAAGGGTCTGTAGATACCCGGACCAGGCCCAGTAGGCGCTGATCACGGGTCGAATCATCAAGCCCAGAAAATCCGGCAGGGCAAGAATCGCCCCGGAAAGGGGTAACTGAAAGCCGACCAAGTACAGGCTGCCCAGGGAAGCTTGTTCGCTGGTGGCCGCCCAACTGGAGATCGCCAGACACAAGGAGGTCATCGCCGCAGTCAGCAGGAGAAACGGCAAAAATTGACCTCCCAAGTCTCCGGGAAACTGGCAAACCGCCCGGACAAAAAGCGTCATCCACGCCGACTGCACCAAAACCAGCAACAAAAGAAAGGCGGCCATCCCGGCCAAGGCCGCCCCTGGACGCAGTCCGGCCAACTTTTCCTTTTCCAGAATCACCCGCTCCCCAACCACCTCCCGGGCTGAATTATTGGACCCCATCAAAGCAAGCAGGATCACTTGAAACATGGCCAAACCGCTGACCAAGGTTCCGATCCGGCTGGACTGCACGGTATAGGCCAAGGACTCCCGGAGTTGTTGGACCACATCCGTGTCGGGATTCATGGTCATATTCCGTACGGCCGGCAGCCCCTGATAGGCAAAAAGGGTGACCACTACGGGAAAAACCAGCAGCAAAGCCAATTGCAGAAACACCTGGGCGCGATCCCTTGCGAAAAGTTTTATTCTCCGGGAAAACCAGGTCAGGGCCTGGGGGAGGAAACCTGGGACGGAGGCTTTGGGTTCCTCTTGCCTTGTCAGTTCACTGGAGAGATCGTCCGCCGCGGCCCCGATTTCAAAACCCAGATCGGCGGGTGAGGATCTCCACTCCTCAGCCCAGGCTGAAGCGGCCCTGTCTCCCAAGGCCGGATATACGTCCTCCGGAGTGGGGACATTGAAGTAGGAGGTTAGGCCACCCGGAGGGGCTCCGTAGGCTAGCCTTCCCTCGGTCAACACCGTCACGGAATCGTATTGGTCCAAAAATCGAAGACTGTGGGTAACCAGCAAAACCAGTCGGCCGGATTGGCGCGCCAAGCTGGCAAGCAGGGCAGTAATTTCCTCTTCCGACTTTGGATCCAGACCGCTGGTCACTTCGTCCGCCAGGAGGAGGCTGGGATTCGTCGTCAATTCCATAGCCAAGCCCAAGCGCCTGAGTTGCCCCCCCGAGAGCACCCCCGCACGCCGGTCGTGCAGGTCGGTGAGTCCGGTCTCTTCCTCCACCCTCTCCACTTCTGCGCGAATGACACCCGCATCACCTTCGCGCCGCAGTCGGGTGGCATAGGTGAGGTTTTCCCCAACCGTCAGCCGTGATTGGGCACAGGTGAATTGGGGAACATAACCAAGCTCATGGGGATCCAAATCGACGTCGTCCAGGTTGCGTCCGCGCCAACGAATGGTGCCGGAAGTGTGGGGCAGAATTCCGGCGATGGTTTTCAAGAGGGTGCTTTTCCCGCATCCCGAAGGGCCGACGATCGCCCCAAAATGGCCGCCCGGAAGGTGGAGGGTGATCCCCGAGAGCAGGGGAGCCTCCGCCGAAGGCACCGTGAGTTCGACAGACTCGAGCGAAAGCACGCCTCAAGAGAATCCCCGATAAGCCCCAAAGGCAACGCGGAAAAAACTCCAAGAGATCGAGACCCTGGCCTATGTTCATGGAAATGGGCGATTTCTCAAGCGGCAAAAAAAATCGGCTGTTCTGGATCCTGAGCGGGTTGGCAGCCGGACTGTTGGTCTTGGGGGTATTGACGGCGGTATTTCTGCCACTGTGGGTCACCCGCTGGCTGGGCGGGGATCAGTTTCGGCAATTGGCCTCCCAACAGCTTTCCATTTTGTTAAAGACGGAGGGCGAATTACAACCCCTCGAATGGTCCTCCTTCACGGTCTTTTCCGGTGGGTTTACCAGTCGCCCCGACTCTCCGGGGCCGTGGCTTTGGGAGGTAAGGGAGCTGCGCACAGAAATCTCCCCCCGGCTGCTGCTGGACCGCATTCTCCGTTTCCCAGAAATCTCCATTGGGGAGCTTAGCCTTACCCCCGGCACCCAACCTACGCTGGTGCCCTTCGAAAAACCGGCATCAGTCCCCGCCGAAAAAACCTCCTCGGACCTATTTCGGGATGTGCAGATCGGTACCGTCGAAATTCGCTCCATTCAATGTAAACCCTCGGCGGCAAGCGCCGGCTGGGGCGTTCAGGGCCTGCAGATTTCCGCTCAACCATCCAAGCAGCAGACCGACTTCCATCTCCGCGGCGGCGAAATCATGACGCCCTTCTCCTGGCTTGGGAATATCCAACTGGGGGGTGCCAAAGGCCGCTATACCGATCCCACAGTCTTTCTGACCTCTCTTGACGCCAAATCGCCGGCCGGCGGCATGCTTCAGCTTTCCGGGGAGTATACCCCTGGGCCGACTCCACGCGCCCAGGGCAGAGCCACCTGGGATGGTTGGTCAATTCCTGGAGGAAAAATCGGCGTTGGCCTCTTTGACATCTCCGCCCGCATGTCTGGCGAATTCGTGCTGCAGGAGATACGCCAGGGAGGACCGGTGGGCCAGGGCCAGGTTCGGTTGGTGGACGCCCGTCTCGAGCCTGGTCCTGGTTCGGAAACCATCCTTGGGCTTTTGGCGGCTTTGACCGGTGAGCCGCGCTTGCGTGGCTGCCCCTTGAACACGGCCCAGGCCAAGTGGTCCATGCAACCCGGACTTTACGACGTCAGTTCAATCGTGGCCGAAGCCCCGGGCCTGCTTCGCGCCGTCGGGCAGGTGCGGATCACAGGTCAGAGCCTCTCCGGCCAAATCCTGCTGGGTCTGGAGCGAAATCTGGGATCCAAGGTCAACGCCCTTTCTGGGGGGGAATGCTTTCAGCGGGAGGAAAACGGATACCTCTACGAAACCATCAGCCTTTCCGGGACGCTGGAGAATCCCCAGAACGACCTGAAAGCCAAACTCACTTCCGCCATCGCGCGCACGGCCGTGCGGACCGGAGCCCAGATCCTCGAGAAGGCCGCCGGCTCGCAGGGCGGGGGAGATGCCGCCAAGGCCGCCGGACAAATTTTGAATTCGCTCTTCGGGGCGCCGCCGCGCTGATTTCTAGTTTGTCACCTCAAAGGTGTCGTCCGCCGAGCGGCCCTGCCAACGCTTGAGGAGATGATCAAACAGCTTTCCCAGGGTTTCCCGGTCGGAAACCCGATATTCAATAATTTTGGCATGACTGGTATCCGGGAATTTTTTTACCACTGAGTTGGTGACGTTCCTCAAGGAGCCGGGGGCGCGAGAGGCAATTTCATCGGCTACCCGGCCCAGGCCATCAGCCAAAGACTGCCCCGGAATACCCCCGGTGTCGGTGGTTGGCTTTTCCAACACATAGAACCTTGCTTGGGTGGAACCCCGGGTCGCCACGGTCACTTCCACCACCCGAAGGGCACCGTCGAGGAGGTATTCATGTTGGCTGACCGAGTCAATGGCCCCCAAGGAGACCGAGTAGTAATTCCCGTCCGCAAATTTACAGTTCCAAAGCGACATCCGGCTGGTCGTGACCAGCGCATTGGTACTGGTCTGGACCATGGCTTTCATGGGACAGCCCAGCACCGCCAGGAAGAGAAAAACAATTCTCATCCGTAGCTTTTAAAAAACTTTTTTTTGTCCTCGCCAGGTTCGGTTTGGGGAGACGGGGAGGGCGCGGCGGGGGTCGAAGGGGCCTCCTGCACCCCCGAAGGCTCGGCATTGATGTCCTCTTCCTCAAGGTCCGGCATTTCCATTTGGGGGCCGCGGTCCGGCATCATCGAGGGTGGTGTACCTCCGCTAGCCTCCACAAATGCCATCTGCACTTGTTGCAGGGCTTCCTTGAGAATCTTCTCCTCTTGGCTGCTGAGGTTTCCTTGGGTTTTGAGCGCGATCAGATCCAGATGGTCGATCATCATTTTGGCCGCTTGGAGATTTGGGGGAAGCCGCTCTCCCTCTGGGGTCGGAATCCGGCCCAAGACGTAAAGAATGTTTTGAGCCTGCACCATAATGAACTGGACGAACTTCCGCGTCGTCTCCGTGCTGGTCGCCGGGTTGGTCTTTTGGAACTCGGCCATAGGGATTGTCCTTTGGCTACTTTTTTTCGGAGGACGCCGTGGACTGATTGGAGCGGTTGCGATCGCTCTTGGCGGGCGAAGAAGCCGTTTGGCGCCGGGAAGCCTTCTGCGGTGTGGCAACAGTGGCTTGGGGACGGAAGGGTATGTCAAAAGCCTCTGCAAACGACCACAGCTCCTCAAAGTCGTCGATCCTATCGTTTTCGTTTTTTCCCAGAACGCCCATGCTGATCAGTTGGAAAACGATTTCCCCAACCTCCGCACACTTGGTGATGCCCCAGTCTTCCAGCACGGTCTTGGCCAGCGGCCCGAAATCGGCCAAAGCCAGATCCCGGAACCCCTCCAACAACTCCTTGCCCGTGACATGGGCGGGCCGGTCCGCATCCTCCCGCTTCAGTTTTTGCAGAGAATGATCCAAAGCCCTCCGAATAAAATGGTACGCTGCCGGGGCAAACCTGAAATCCTGCTCCCGGAGCTTTGCGATCGCCTGATCCATCGACGGATGGGCCACAGTGATATTATGACCGATCTATTATGAAATGTCTACGGTTCAACCCGACTGGGTCATAAATTTTACAAACGAAATCACGATTATGATCAGGCCAACCCATAGGAGAATTTTTCGCTCCCGGCGCCGCAGAAGAAAAAAGTTCATCAAGTGACAAGGTTCACGATTCGCCCGGGAACCACAATGACCTTTTGGACTATCTTCCCGCCTGTCCACGTTCTGATTTCGGGGTGTACCCGGACCATTTTTTCAATCTCCTCCTTGCCTGCCTTGCTGGGCAGGATCATTCGGCCCTTTAACTTGCTGTTGACCTGCACGGCCAACTCCACCGACTCCTCCTCCAAATCCTCTTTTCGGAAAGTCGGCCACGCCGCCACGCTTGCCAAGCCCTTTTCGCCCAGTCTCGCGTGCACCTCCTCCGCTAAATGGGGCGCAAATGGCGCCAGGAGTTTCGATAGTTGGGCCACCGCCGCCTTGGGTCGACGCTCCAATCCTGTGAGATGGTTCACGAGGACCATCAACGCTGAGATTGCGGTGTTGAACTGCAGCTTTTCCAAATCCTCCGTCACTTTGGCCGTCGCCTTCGCCAAGGCTTTCACGGTCTCCGGTTCGGGCGCCTCGTCCACCAGGGTGGGTGAGGGGATCCACTCTCCGGATTCTGTTTCCTCACAAACCAGTCTCCACACCCGGGCCAGGAAACGGACCGAGCCCTCCATACCTTTGGAACTCCAAGGTTTCATCTGTTCCAAGGGGCCCAGAAACATCTCAAAGACCCGCAGCGCGTCCGCCCCGTGCTCCCGAATCACCTCATCGGGATTGACCACATTACCGATGGACTTCGACATCTTCCGATTGTCTTCGCCCAAAATGATCCCTTGATTTACCAGTCGCCGGAATGGTTCGGGATGGGAAACCAGCTTCAGGTCAAACAACACCTTGTGCCAAAAGCGGGCGTACAGAAGATGCAAAACCGCATGCTCCGCCCCCCCCACATAAAGATCCACGCCGCCACCCGCCATCCAGTATTTTTCCGCTGCGGCACTCCACGGAAGCGAGTCGTTGTGGGGATCGCAGAAACGCAGGTAGTACCAACAGGAGCCCGCCCATTGGGGCATGGTATTTAGCTCCCGCATCCGTCCGTCCGGTAATTTTTTCCAAGTCTCCGCTTTGCCCAAGGGGGGTTCTCCGGAGGCGGTGGGTTGAAAATCCGCCAGTTCCGGGAGGGTGAGGGGGAGTTCCTTTTCCAAAAGAGGTTGATGCTGGTCGCCCTTCCAGACCACGGGGAAAGGCTCACCCCAGTACCGTTGCCGTGAAAAGAGCCAGTCACGCAATTTGTAGCGCACCTGTCGCCGACCTAGGCCCCTCTTTTCAAGCCAATCGATCACCGCTGCCTTGGCCTTTGGTGTTTTTAGGCCGTCGAGAAAACCGGAATCGAAATTTACCCCGTCCTCCGTGAAGCAGTCTGGAACGGAGCCCGACTCCGGCCGAATCACTTTTCGAATAGGCAGGCCGTAGGCTTTGGCAAAAGCGAAATCCCTCTCGTCGTGAGCAGGCACCGACATCACCGCTCCGGTGCCGTAAGACGCCAACACATAGTCCGCCACCCAGACGGGAATTTTTTCTCCGTTCACCGGATTCACCACCATGGCTCCGATGGGGACCCCGGTCTTCTTTTTGGCTAGTTCGGTGCGTTCCAAATCGCTCTTGGCCGAACTTTCCCGGACATACTTTTCCACCGCCGTTTTCTGGCTGGGGGAGGTGAGGGAAGCCACCCGTGGGTGTTCGGGCGCCAGGACCAAATAGGTCGCCCCAAAAAGGGTGTCGGGTCGGGTGGTGTAGACCGGGATTTTTTCCTTGGACCCATCCACCGCAAACACCACCTCCGCGCCCTCGCTTTTGCCGATCCAGTTTCGCTGCATCTCCTTAAGCGACTCCGGCCACTCCAACAAATCCAGATCCTGTAGGAGTCGCTCCGCATAGGCAGTGATCTTCAGCATCCATTGCCGCATCGGGCGACGTTCCACCGGATGATTGCCCCGTTCGGAGCGAGGGCCTTCGTTGGTGGGCAAAACCTCCTCATTCGCCAGGACCGTCCCCAAGGCCGGGCAGTACCAGACAGGCGCCTCAGCCACATAGGCGAGGTCTTTTTCGTAGAGCTTGAGAAAGATCCACTGGGTCCAACGAACATATTTGGGGTCGGTGGTGTCGATTTCCCGCTCCCAGTCATAGCTGAAACCCATGGCTTGGATCTGCCGCCGGAAGTTATCGATGTTTTTGGCGGTGGTCACCCGTGGATGCGTGCCGGTCTGCATGGCATGTTGCTCGGCCGGCAAGCCGAAGGCGTCCCAGCCCATCGGATGCAGCACATTCATTCCGCGCATCCGCCGGTAGCGCGCCACAATATCGGTGGCGGTGTAGCCCTCCAAATGACCGACATGCAGGCCCGCCGCGGAGGGGTAGGGGAACATGTCCAAAATGTAGACCTTGGGCTTTTCCGAGCCCGGCTCGCCCGGCTGGGCCGCTCGGAAACACCGCGTCTCGGCCCAGGCTGTTTGCCAGCGGGGCTCAATTTCGGCGAAGGGATAGGGGGCGCGGGTTGGCATCGTCTCGAAGCCGCGATAGTAAACTCCAACTTCCATGCCAAGTCGAACCCAGCCCGTTCTCTGGATTGCCACCCGTAACCGCGGCAAAACCCGCGAATTCTCCGAACTCCTCCGTGGGGTTTGCCGGGTGCGCGACCTGTACAGGCTGCCCAGGTTTCCGGAAATCCGTGAGACCGGAAAAACCTTTGCCGCCAACGCTCGGATCAAGGCCCAAGCCCTCAGCCGGGTCTTATTGGACCGACCCGTCTTGGCAGATGATAGCGGTCTGGTCGTGCCGTCCTTGGGGGGTCGACCGGGAGTCTACTCCGCCCGGTTTTCAGGCCCCCAGGCCACCGACCAGACCAACCGGACCAAGCTTCTGAGGCTCCTCGCGGCCAAGTCTGGCCCCAGCCGGCGGGCTTATTTTGAGGCCTGTCTAGTGATCTCCAAAAACGGGACTGTTTTGGGCTCGGTTTCGGGCCGGGTTTGGGGCCGGATCACGACCCGGGAAATGGGGAAAGGAGGCTTTGGATATGATTCAATCTTTCAACCTCAGGGCTTTTCCAAGACCTTTGGACAGCTTCCAGCAACCACGAAACACCGGATCAGCCACCGGGCGAGGGCAGTGGCCAAACTTAAAAGGCGAATCAGCAGGATCCTAAGGGTTTCGTGACCGAAAAAGCTTAATTAATACAATATATATTGTGCGACAAATAATATACTCTTGGTACTCTGAATCTGTAATGAAAGAACTTCTGTGGGACGCCTCTCACCGCCCCTTCCACCTTCCAGTTGCCGCGAAAAAGAAATCAATGAATCAATCCCCATCGCTTGCTAAACGGCCAATACACAAAGGCACCTTTGCCCACCAGATTTCTGGCCGGAACCGGTCCCCAGCCACGGCTGTCAAAGCTGTTCGGACTGTTATCTCCCATGGCCCAATAGTCCTTTTTAGGCACCTGGTAGGATTCCTCGGGATGGGTTAAAAAAGTCGGCCCCAAGGTATAGCCCGAATAACCGTCCTTTTGGGCGGCGACCCGTTGGCAGAGTGGATCCAAGGCCGGTTGACCATTAATCCAGAGAACCGGTGGTTTGATTTGGAGTCGATCTCCCCCCAGCGCCACACAACGCTTAATGTAATATTGGGAGCCCTCGATCCCCCTGAGCCTTAGCCCCGATTCGATGCCTTCAATTCCATCCGTGGTGAAGACAAAGGTTTCCCCGCGATCCGGTTTACGCACCTGATAGATCACTTTATTCACGAAAAGATGATCTCCGCTGACGGAGCTGAAGTTGGCCAGAACCTCTCCCGCGTTAACCCGATCTCCAGCCCGCACCTTCAGTCCACCTTCCCGGGACTGCGGTAGCCCGGTCCATAGGCTTTCCGTCCACCCGTCCGCCAAGATTTCCGTGGTTGTCCAAGGAATGACCCCGAAAAGCCGTCCTTCACGGACGGACATGACTATCCCGTCCTTCGGGGCCACCGCCCGATGCCACCCCTTACCCGACCAGACCAGGTCAAAAATCCGCACCGGCCAGCTGGGTGGCGGCCGACTCTCCGGCTCATTCAGGATTCCCAGCAACGTCGGCCTCATGGAATGAGTCGGAATTTTGAAGGGCTGCAGAAAGTAAGCCCGCACCCCCAAGGCCAGCGCGATCGCCACCAGCGCCACCTCTGCGTTTTCTCGGCGACCATGGTGTTTATCCGTCCGGAGCAGATCCCCGTACTGGCTCTCCAGTTTTTTCAGGATCTCCCCCCTGTTTGGCCCGGAGGTTCCCCAACGAAGGGCTTCCTGGGCGCACTCCCGAGCCTCCCGCAACCGGGTCAGCGTCTTTTCCGGCAAAATGTCGCGTCCATACCGAATCCGCTTCCCCAGAAAATGCTCGATCGCCTTGAGATGCTTCCGCTCTTCCCGCGCTTGGCCGAGGTAAATCATCCTACTCCCCGAATGCTTTCAATACCTGCAGAAACGCCTCCTGCGGGATGTCCACTTTGCCAAACTGCTTCATTCGTTTTTTTCCCTCTTTTTGTTTCTCCAGAAGCTTCCGCTTCCGTGTGATGTCGCCCCCGTAACATTTGGCCGTCACATTTTTCCCAAAACTCTTCACATCCTCCCGGGCCACGATCTTGCCGCCGATGGCCGCCTGGAGCGCCACCTTGAACAACTGGGGCGGAATCACCTCCTTAAGTTTGGCAGTCAGTGCCCTTCCGCGTGAAGGCGCCTTGTCCCGGTGCACGATGCAGGAGAAGGCATCCATCGGCTCTCCGTTCACCAAGATCTCTAGTTTGACCAGATCGTTCGTTTTGTAGGCCCCGTGTTCGTAGTCCATCGAGCCATATCCCCGGGTGATCGACTTAATTCGGTCGCTGAAATCCACGAGGATTTCATTCAGCGGGATCTCCGTGGTTAGCATCACCCGCTTGGCGTCGAGGGACTCGGTCTTCAGGATGTCCCCCCTCTTCTCCCGAACCATCGAGACGAGATCGCCAATATTTTCATTGGGACAAAGGAGGTAAACCGTCACCATCGGTTCCCGGACCTCCTCGATCACGCTCGGATCCGGCATCTGCACCGGATTCTCCACCTGCAGGACTTTCCCGCTGGTGAGATGCACTTCATAGATGACGCTCGGATAGGTGGAGATCACCTCCATATCGAATTCCCGCGCCAACCGCTCCTGCACGATTTCCATGTGCAGAAGACCCAGGAAACCACAACGGAAGCCGAACCCCAGCGCCGGAGAGCTTTCCGGCGTGTACACCAAGGCCGAATCGTTGATCTGCAACTTTCCCAAGGCCAGTTTCAGCTTCTCGAAATCGGCCGAGTTGATCGGATAGATTCCTGAAAAAACCATCGGTTGCACCTTGCGGAAACCCGCCAACGCTTGTTTCGAGGGTTTCAACGCATGGGTAAGAGTGTCTCCGATGTCGATTTCGCCCGTGGTCTTCAGGTTGGCCACCAAATAACCGGTATCCCCCGGCCCCAGTTTTTTACCGGGGGTAAGCTTCGGGGTGAACGTCCCCACCTCCTTGGTCTCGTATTTTCTGCCGCTCTGCATGAGTTGGATCGGTGTGCCTGGGGTGATTTCCCCGGAGACCACGCGCACATACGCGATCACCCCGCGGAAGGTGTCGAACACACTGTCGAACACCAGTGCTTTCAGCTCCTCCCCTTCCGTTCCCTTGGGCATCGGCAAGCGGTGGACGATCGCTTCCAGAACCTCTCCGATCCCCTGGCCCGTCTTGGCGCTCACCAAAATTGCCTCCTCGGCCGGAATCGCCAGAATTTCTTCCAGTTGTCGCTTCACTCCGGGAATGTCCGCGCTCGGTAGGTCGATCTTGTTGATCACGGGAATCAGGGTCAGGCCCTCCTTATGGGCGAGATGTACGTTGGCCACGGTCTGCGCCTCCACCCCCTGGGCAGCGTCCACCACCAGCAAGGCCCCCTCGCACGCCGCTAGCGAACGGGAGACTTCGTAGGAAAAGTCCACATGCCCGGGAGTGTCGATCAGGTTCAAGCGATACTTCTGCCCATCTTTCGCCGTGTAGTTCAGGGTCACCGGGTGGGCTTTAATGGTGATCCCACGCTCCCGTTCCAGATCCATCGAATCCAGCAACTGGGCCTGCATATCCCGCTCGGCAATCGCACCAGTGGCCTGCAAAAGTCGGTCCGAAAGGGTCGTCTTTCCGTGATCGACGTGGGCAATGATGCAAAAATTGCGGATTTGCTTCGGATTCATGTCGGGCCGTTCGGGCTTAACCCGACACCGTGGCCGCACTCGCGACCGACCGCAAATGAGCCACCGCTCTCGTCAAATCCGGCTGCCGGAAAAGTGCGGTACCAGCTACCAGAATGTTGGCCCCGGCACTCACGCAAGGCCGCGCCGTCTCCTCCCCAATGCCCCCGTCCACGGTGATATCAACATCGTAGTTTTGGCGCAAAATCACCTCCTGGGCCTCGCGAATTTTTGGCAAAACCTCCGGAAGGAAGGCCTGTCCACCGAACCCCGGATTCACGGTCATGAGCAACAATTGCTGAATCTTGGGCAGCAAAGGGATGGCGTGCTTGATCAATGTTGGGGGGTTGATGGCCAGGCCCGCCCGGCATCCCATCTCCCGGATGTGGTCCAAAGTCCGGGCAAGGGTGTGCCGTGCCTCCAGGTGCACATTTAGGCAGTCCGCCCCTGCTTCGACGAAATCACGCGCGTAGCGGTCTGGCTGCTCGATCATCAAATGCACGTCCAGCGTCACATCTCCCATCACCTTGCGCAGCGTCCGGACCATGTTGGTCCCAAAGGAAATGTTCGGCACAAAGTGGCCATCCATTACATCGATATGAACCCACTCCGCCCCGCTGGCCTTGATCCGTTCCGCCTCCTGCTCAATTCGACCCAGATCCGCCGCCAGCACAGAGGGAGCAATAATGAGGGGGCGACTCGTCACCTATTTCTTTCCTTTTTCGA
>VHDM01000029.1 GCA_016876055.1 Verrucomicrobiota bacterium | reverse complement strand
CCGCGGGAGTTCGACATCGACATGCTCCGGTGCATTTATTGCGGCATGTGTGAAGAGGTCTGTCCGGAGGAAGCCATTTATCTTCGAAAAGAGCACCCGATCTTTGTGGGCACGGACCGGAAGGCGATGGTTCGCAACAAGGAGGAGTTGTATCGCTTGGGCGGAGTGATGCCGAGGCCGATTCGGAAGTGGCAAAACAAGTAAGGGTCCTAAAGAAACCGGTCAGAGTCCCGGGTTTTGATTCGGATTAGGATTCAGATTACGAAATTGAGAACGGTTGTTGGGACGGACCGATAACCCCATTGACCGCTGTTGCGGGGGATTTAACCTGACGTAACCCCCAAAAAAATCACGAGGATGGAGCAATTTTTCTTCTGGAGCCTGGCCGTCGGCCTGTTGGCGGCCGCCACCTCGGTGGTGACGCTCCGGAACCCCGTGACCAACGCCGTATGTCTGGTGGTGACGCTTGTTTTTCAGGCGGCGCTTTTCATCACGCTAGAGGCCACCTTTTTGGCGGCGGTGCAGGTGATTGTTTATGCGGGCGCAGTCATGGTGCTGTTTCTTTTCGTCATCATGCTCCTTGACGTCAAAGCGGAGGCACGCCGGCCCATCCCCTGGCCCAAGGTGGCGGCGGTCCTGGTGGGGGCGGCTGCGGTGGTGGCCGGAGTTCCCAAGCTGGTGGCGGCCTTTCCGGCGGCACGTGAGCCGTTGCGCTGGTCGGCCCAGTCGAGCACCTTCGGGGCCAAGGAACTGGGGGCGCTGCTTTTCACCTCCTATGCGCCGCTCTTTTTGGCAACCGGGGTGCTGCTGTTGGTGGCGACGATCGGCGTAGTGGTGCTTTGTCGCCGAGATCCGGGGTCATGATGCTGGGAGAGATCACTTTGGGCCACTATCTGGCGCTGAGCACACTTCTCTTTTTGGTGGGGCTGGCGGGAGTGCTGCTGCGGCGAAGCCTGCTCATCGTGATGATGTCCCTAGAGCTACTGCTCAACGCCGCCAACCTGGCACTGGTGGCCGCCGCCCGGTTCAAGGGGATTCCGGATCCCCAGGTGGCGGTGTTTTTCGTGATCACCGTGGCGGCCGCCGAGGTGGCGGTAGGGTTGGCGATTCTGGTGGCCATCTTCCGGCTGAAGAAGACGACATCGGCGGAGGATTTCGCCTCCCTGAAATTTTAAATGATCGCCTACGCCCCTTATCTCATTTTGTTGCTGCCGCTGTTGGCTGCGGTGGCGATCCGCCTTTTCCTGTATCCGTTCCCGCGGATCGCGGTGCCGGTCTCGGTGGGTGCCTGTTTGGGGAGTTTTCTCGGATCCCTGATGCTGCTTAACGCCGGCACGCCGGCCGGGGGGATGGCGGCTCCGGCGGTGCCGTGGATCGAACTGGCGGGATTGAAGGCCGGGTTCAGTCTGGTGGCGGATCCGTTGGCCCGACTGATGACCACGACGGTGACTGGCGTTGCCCTGCTCGTGCATATCTACTCGCTGGGCTACCTCGCCAAGGATCCGTGCCGCAGCCGCTTCTTTGCGGAACTCTCGCTGTTTGTCTTTTCCATGCTGGGAATCGTTTTTGCCGACAACCTCATCACGATGTTCATCTTCTGGGAGCTGGTTGGACTCAGCTCCTATCTACTGATCGGTTTCTGGCACCAACGACCGGCGGCCGGAGCTGCGGCCAATAAGGCTTTCCTCGTTAACCGGATCGGGGATTTTGGTTTCATCCTGGGAATCCTTGGGGCCTGGTCGCTTTTTGGAACCATCAGCTTCGCCGATCTGCCCAGCCGCGCGGCCTCCGGGGCACCGTTCTGGGCGGCCACGGCCGTCGGACTCGGACTCTTGTGCGGGTGTCTCGGTAAATCCGCCCAACTGCCGCTGCATGTCTGGTTGCCGGATTCAATGGAAGGTCCGACGCCGGTCTCCTCACTCCTGCACGCGGCGACGATGGTGGTGGCGGGCGTCTACATGTTGATCCGTGTACTACCGATTCTCGAGCTGAGTTGGGTCACGATGAACACGATCGCTTGGATCGGGGCGGTGATGACGCTGCTGCCAGCCCTGATCGCCTGCCAGCAGAACGACATCAAACGCATCCTGGCCTACTCCACGTTGTCTGAGATCGCCTACATGGTGATGGCGGTGGGGCTGAATATTCCCGGTCCCGGGATGTACCACCTCGTGACGCACGCCTTCTTCAAGTGCCTGCTGTTTCTGGCGGCCGGCTCGGCCATTCACGGCTGTCACGAGGAGCAGGATATCTGGAAGATGGGAGGCCTCCGGAAACGGATGCCATTTACGTTTTTGGTGACTTGGGTGGGGACCCTGGCCTTGGCGGCGATTCCACCGTTTTCCGGGTTCTGGAGTAAGGACGCGATTTTTGCGGCCACTTATGATCGTCCGGGCCTCGCGGCCTGCTCGATGGCGGCCGGATTCTTCACTTCCTTTTTCATGCTGCGGATGATTCTGGTGGCCTTTGGCGGGAAGCCCCGCAGTGAGGGCGCGACGCATGCCCACGAGGGGCCGCCGGCGATGGTGGTGCCGATGCTTTGCCTGGCGGTGCTTTCGGTGTTGGGTGGAATCCTGCCAATTTCCGATTTCCTGGGGATGAAGCCGGATCATCCCCACCACGCTTGGACATTGTGGCTTTCCCTGCTTCTTGCGGTTGCCGGATTTTTCCCGGCCTACCATCTTTATCAGGGGGCGATGCAGGACCCCCTCCGGGTCCCGATCCTGCAGGCCAAGTTTTACGTGGATGAATTTTACCAGCGTGGACTGGTGGCCATGCAGGACGGCTTGGGCCGGTTGGCGGATGCGTTTGAAGGTTGGGTGGTGCGTGGTTTCCTGGTCCGTGGTTCGGGGGTGGCGGCACGGGTGGCCGGGCAGGGGCTTCGCCTGGTGCAGTGTGGCCAAGTTCAGCTTTATGCGGCGGTGTTTATCCTCGGTGCCCTCGGGGTGGTCGGTTGGCTTCTTGGGAGGGTGTCCTCGTGAACTTAGGCATGTGCCTCCCGGCCATGTTGGTGATTCCACTCCTGGCGGTTGGACTAATTGCCTTGGGTAGCCGTCCCAAGGTGACCGCCTTGTGGGCTTCGGTGGTGAATTGCATTCCGGGCTGCCTTGCCTCGGGGGGGGTGTTGCGTTCCGGGGAAATCCTCTTCGGGCCGGAACCGATCCCGGCGCGAGAGGTGTTCCCGGCCAAATTCATTTTAGGAATGGATGGCCTAAGCCTCTCCATGGTTTGGCTCACGCTTCTCGTCACGGTGGCGGCGATTGGTTCAGCCCAAGCGGGAATCAAGCGGGAAAAGGAATATTTTATCTGCCTTCTGCTGATCGGTCTGGGGGCGCTCGGAGCCTTTCTCTCGGTCGACCTCTTTTACTTTTTTACCTTTCATGAGGTGGCCTTGGTCCCGACTTTTCTTTTGGTGGGCATCTGGGGGCAGGGCGACCGGGCCGGGGCCGCATGGCGGATGACGGTGTACCTGATGTTGGGAAGCATGGTGTTGTTGATGGGGCTGATTGGACTTTATCTGTCGTTGCCGGAGACCGCCCGGAGTCTGGATTGGCGGGTGCTGGGCGAAACTGTACGAGCCAATCCTCTTTCCCCGGGAACCCAGCGCATTCTTGCAGCACTCCTGCTGATTGGATTCGGCACGCTGGTTTCGCTCGTACCATTTCACAGTTGGGCGCCGGGCGGTTATGCCTCAGCTCCTGCACCGGCCGCCATGCTCCATGCGGGGGTTTTAAAGAAATTCGGCCTGTACGGGTTGATGAGAGTGGCGTTACCCATGACTCCGGATGGATGGAAGGAGATCGGCTGGATCGTGGGGTTGTTGCTGGCCGGGAACATTCTTTATCTGGGCCTGGCTGCCCTTCAGCAGCGTGACTTTCGCTGGTTGCTGGGTTTTTCGAGTGCGATGCATATGGGGACCGTTTTTCTGGGGTTAATCAGCGGCACGGTCCTCGGGCTAGCCGGTGCGTTGACCCTGATGGTGGGGCATGGTTTGAGCGCGGCGCTCGGGTTTGCGGTGGCCGGGGAAATCAGTCGTCGGACAGGAACCTCTTGGATGCAGGATCTGGGCGGACTCGCCCAGCGGGCGCCCAAATTGTGGTTTTATCTGATGGTGGCGGCCATGGCGTCGATGGGACTGCCGGGATTGGCCAATTTTGCCGGCGAAATCATGATTTTTTTCGGTGCGTGGGCTGCCCATCCGGGCCTAGTGGGGATCGCGGCCTGGGGGGTGGTGCTTTCGGCGGTGGCCATGCTGCGCGCGGTCCGAGCGATCGCCTTCGGCGCGATGAGTCCAGCGGTCTCGGCCGAAGGGGTTGCCGATCTGCAGGGGATTCGTGAAACGTGGCCCCTGGCGGCCCTCTCCCTGGCCCTGCTCCTGGTGGGGATCGTGCCATTGGTGGTGTACGGTCCGGCTCAACCGGTCCTGGAAAGACTCCTGACGCCATGAGTGCGTGGTTTTGCCCTGAAATATTGCTGACGTTGGCTGGAGTGGGCCTGATCCTTGTCGACACCTTGGCGCCGGAACAGGTACGGCGACGCACACCCTTGCTTGCCCTGTTGGCTGCGATGGGGATTTTGGGATGGAGCCTTTGGCCGGAAAGTCGGACCCTCCCAACCTCTTGGCTTAGTTTGTTTATTTCCGACGGGCTTGCAGCCGTTTTTAAGCCGTTTTTCCTGTTTTGCCTGGTGGCGGTGGTTGGGATGGCTACCCGGTACCGGCTGGAAGCAGATGAGGCGGTGCGGGGCGAATTTCTGGCCCTACCTTTTTTTCCCACGGCGGGGTTGTGTTTGCTGGTTTCGGCGCGGGATTTTTTGGCGGTCTTCGTGGCCTTGGAACTGGTCAGTATTTCCCTTTACCTTCTGACCGCCTTTCATCGGACCAAACCCGCCAGCTTAGAGGCCGGCATCAAGTTGCTGGTGATGGGTGGGTTATCGACCGGGTTTTTGGTGATGGGCATCGCCTGGCTCTACGCGGGCGCCGGCACTACCGAGTTTTCCAAACTCCTGCTTACGCAGGCGGGGACCGGGGCAAATCCCGCCGTGCTGATGGCGGCCGGCCTGATCCTGGCCGGCATCGGCTTTAAAGTTGCCGCGGTGCCCTTTCATGCATGGGCGCCGGACGTGTATGAAGGGTCGCCCACGCCGGTCACGGCCTTTCTTGCGGTGGCCTCCAAAGCGGCCGGATTGATCCTCCTGCTGCGAGTATTTGGGATCGGGGCCTTTGCCTTGGAATCCATGGGAGAGTTTTTTCGTCCGATTTTGCTCACCCTGGGGATCGCGACCGTCACCCTGGGCACGCTGGCCGCCTTGCCCCAGCGGGATTTTAAAAGGCTCCTGGCCTACTCCGGGATCGCCCATGCGGGTTTTATGATTCTGGCGCTGGGGACTGGCGGGGAAGGGGGCGTTGGTACGGTCGTGGCCTACCTTTGGGCTTACCTCCTGGCTTCCCTGCCGGTGTTACTTTTCGTCAACGAAATGGAGCGCCTGCATGGCAGCACCGACCTGCGTCATCTCGACGGCATCGGAAGAAGGGAACCGGGGCCTTCCCTTGGCTTCACCCTGTGCCTGCTTTCCATGGCGGGTCTGCCCCCGCTGGTGGGTTTTCCCGTCAAGCTGGCGGTGTTGGCCAATCTTTGGAATGCGGGGGAGAGGCCGGCCCTGGTCGTGGCGGTGATCATGGCGGTAGCCGGTTTAGGAATTTACCTGACGCCCATCCGGGCGATGTACTGGGAGCGTGAGGCCGATGCCATCCCGGCCCGGAGATTTCCGCCGTTCCTTTTTTGGGTGATGGTGATGGCTGGCCTGCTTAACGTATGGCTTGGTTTCCAGCCCCAAGAGCTGGTGCGGTTGGCAGAAAAGAGCCTGAGTCCTTTGCCTGTGCTTGAAGCCATTCGCGAGTAGCTCCCTTTTCACGGCTGGGGCTGGTCGGAGCCAAAAAAATTCGTTACAATAAGAAAGTAATGGTTTCTCCTGAAAATTCCATGTCCACCGGGCCCAAGGTGGGTTCAGAAAAATTAGTCCGCCTGAGCGAGGCGGCGGGGAAACATTTATCCACCCTTTTGGAAAGGAAAGGCTATGGGGCCGGAGCTCTGAAAGTGGCGGTGGTGGGCGGAGGTTGCAGCGGGCTTCAATACCAAATGGAGCTGGTCCCCGGAGCCGGCCCGAAAGACATTCTGGTGGAGAGCCGGGGGGTGAGAATTTCCGTCGACACCAAAAGTGCGGTGTTTTTGAGCGGATCGGAGATCGATTTCAGCACGGATCTGCAAAAGGGCGGGTTTCGCGTCACCAATCCCAACGCCCGCGCAACCTGTTCCTGCGGGGACAGCTTCAGCACCTAACGGAACCCATGCCAACCCACGGCAAAAAGAAACGGCACCAACCCAAGCTCGGCAAAGCCCGTCTGCCCTATAAAGTACGCTTGCAGCGGGGATTCGCCCGGGTGGAACGAGACTTGGCCTGGATGATGGGCGCTTTCCGGGAGTTATTGGAGGACCTGGGCGAGCAGGACGTGGGAGAGGCTTTGCCCTGGGTCCACGGAGCGAAACACCTGCCCCCGATTAAGGAAGGAAAGATCACCCGGGCCTATGCGATCGCCTTTGGATTACTCAACTTGGCCGAGGAAGTGGCCGCGGCGGCCATGCGTCAGTTAAACGAAGCGATCAATGGGCCCCAGCATGAGCCCGGGTCCTGGGCCCAAGCGCTTTGTCGGCTCAAGAGTTCGGGCGAAACGGCGGATCATCTGGCTGCCACGCTCCCCACCCTGCGGGTTGAGCCGGTGCTGACCGCCCACCCCACCGAGGCACGGAGGCGCTCGATCCTTGCCTGCATGCAGGAGATTCATGGGATCCTCCTGGAACGTGGCGGAAAATTGGGCAACGCGGGAATGGATCGCGAGAGGCGGGATCACCTCAAGGCAGTGTTGGAGCGGTGGTGGCGCACGGAGGAGGTGCGGACGGAACGTCCAACTGTCGACATGGAGCGGGAAGGGGTGATTCATTGCCTGGCTGGCTCCATGGCCCGGTCCATTGCGGAGACGGACCGACGACTGCGGGACGCCTGGCGCATCGCCGGTTTTGGATCCGGGGGTCCGGCGCATCCGGCGGTCCGGCCGGTGTTAAGTTTCGGCACCTGGGTTGGGGGAGACCGGGACGGCCACCCCCTGGTGACGCCGGAGGTCACGGTGCAGAGCCTGGACCTGTACCGGAAAGCGGCCTTGCAGCTCATTGCCTCTGGGTTGGATCGACTGGCCTCCCACCTCACGCTTTCCCGAAAATATCACGGGATCCCCGCCGAGCTGGAAAGGTCGTTGCCGGAGTGGCGCCGCCAGGCCGGGCCCGCGGCGGAGGCGGAGGTTTCCGTGTACCACGAAGAGCCGTGGCGGGAGGCCGTTCTGTTGATGCGGAGCCGGCTCCTGGCCGAAAGTGGGGGCTATCGTCAACCGGACGACCTGATTTTGGATCTGGGGGTGGTGCGAAGGGCCTTGCTGGATGTGGGGGCCCAACGCTTGGCCGCTGCGGAGGTGGATACGTTGATCCGGCTGATCGAGATCTTTGGATTTCACCTCGCCGTCTTGGATATCCGCCAGAACAGCCATCGGCACGATGAAGCTCTTGAGGAGCTCCAGGCCAAGGTGGGAGATCGCGGCAAGCCTTATGGACAGATGGATGAGAAGGAACGCAGGGAACTGCTGGACCGATGGTGGGAAAATCCGCCTTGGAATCCGGAGAGCGCTTTAGGCGCGGGTCCCGCCTGCCAGGAAGTGATCGGCACCTATCAGGCGCTGGGGCGCCATGTGGAGCAGCACGGTTCGGAAGGGGTGGGCCTTTTCATTGTAAGCATGACGCGGGACGTTTCCGACTTGATGGCCGTGCACCTGTTTGCGCGGGTGGCGGATCTGCATATTTCGGAAAAGGAAGGCCGAAGGGGCTGTCCGCTGCCGGTTACCCCGCTGTTTGAGACGCTTGAGGATCTGGAGCGAGCCCCACGGGTGGTTTCCGAGTTCCTGCGCCATCCCATCGCCCAAAAGGCCCTGCAAGGACTGGCCCAACGGCAAAGCGAAACGCACCGCCGCCGGCGGTTGGCCTTGGTCGATCCGGGGGAAGGTACGGTCGTCTTACCCACTGAGCCACCACCCGTCCTGCGGGTGATGATTGGCTACAGCGACAGCAATAAGGATGCGGGACTTCTTTCCAGTCAATGGGCCCTCCATCGGAGTCAGCAGGGAATCCTCAAAGCAGCAAAGGAGCAAGGCGTGGCTGCGCGGTTTTTCCACGGGCGGGGCGGAACCATCAGCCGGGGAGCCGGACCCACCCACCGATTTTTGGAAGCGCTGCCACGAGGGACCCTGTCCGGGGACTTGCGGGTCACCGAACAAGGGGAAGTCATCGGGCAGAAATACGGGACGATGGCCACGGCCTCCCACAATCTGGAGTTACTGTTAGCCGGAACGGCCCTGACCTCCTTGTGGCCGGAGGATGCCGAGGACGATGACCCAGCCCTGGCGGAGATCTTTGAGGTCCTGAGCCGGGAAAGTACGAAAGCGTATCGGCGGTTGATTGAAACTCCCGGCTTCCTTGCGTATTTCCGCGAAGCCACCCCGATCGACGCAGTGGAGCGTAGCACGATCGGTTCCCGCCCCGCCCGGCGGACCGGGGCGGCAGATTTCCGGGATCTCCGGGCGATTCCATGGGTTTTCAGTTGGAGCCAGGCCCGTTTTTTTCTGCCGGGATGGTATGGGGCCGGCACGGCTCTGCGGAAACTGGCCGAGGATGAACCGAAACGGTTCCGGCGTCTGCGGGACCGGCTTTCCGCGTGGCCCTTTGCCAAATACGTCTTCAACAATCTGGAAAGCGGAATCGCCAGCGCCGATCTGGAGGTAAGCCAGGGTTATGTGGAGTTGGTGAAGGAAAAGAATCTCCGCGAGGGAATCACCCGAATGATCCGGGAAGAATTTGCCGAGGTTCGTGCCGGGCTGAATGAGTTGTTCCAAAAGCCGTTGGCCGAGCGGAGGCCCCGGTTCCGGTATACTGTGGAGCGGCGGGTCGTGCCTTTACGGGCTCTCCATGAAAGGCAAATCTTCCTGCTCCGGGAATGGCGGCGAGCGGAGGAGGCCGGGAACGGAGCGGCCGAGGGACTGTTGGCGGACCTGCGGCGATCCATTGCCGCCATTGCAGCTGGGCTGCGGACCACCGGGTAGGATTCACTCCTTGGCGGGGAGAGGGGGCCGGCTAGGGTAGCGCAATGTTTTTCAGCGGGGCGGAATATGTTTTTCTCCTTTCGTCACTGGTCAAAGCGGCGGTGGTGGCGGGGATGGTTCTAATCCTGGTGCCAGGAAGCGTCACGGCGGAACGGAGGATTAGCGCGTGGATTCAAGACCGGTTGGGTCCCAATCGGGTGGGGATTCCCTTCACCCGGATCCGTCTGTTCGGTCTTGGGCAAGCTTTGGCCGATGCCGCCAAATTTCTCCTGAAGGAGCAGTTTGTGCCGGCCGCCGTCAACAAATTCTACTTCAACCTGGCCCCGATCCTCGCGATGGTTCCGGCTTTGGTCACGGTGGCGGTGATCCCGTTCAGTTCCGGGTTTGATCTTCGTCCCATCGCCGGCTGGATGGCGCCTCATTTGGGCTGGGACCAGGCGACCGTGGAGGCCTTCCAAATCACCGGGGTGATCGCCAATTTGGATATGGGGCTGCTTTTCGTCTTTGCCGTGATTTCGTTGAGCGTGTACGGAATCGTCCTCGCCGGTTGGGCCTCCAACTCAAAATATCCTTTCCTGGGTGGGATCCGCTCCTCCGCCCAGATCATCTCCTATGAAATCGCGATGGGCGCCGCGGTGGTGCCGGTGTTTCTGGTCACCGGGCATCTCAATCTTGGCAAGATTGTGGATTATCAGGTGCAGCACGGATGGCTGGCTTGGCCCAGCCTTGCCGGGGGGATTTGGGGAATGCTGCTGAGTGGTTGCCTGGCCTTCTCGTTCCTGGTTTTTCTGATCGCTTCCTTTGCCGAGACCAACCGCCTGCCCTTCGACCTTCCTGAGGCGGAGACGGAGCTGGTCGGTGGTTACCACACAGAATATTCCGGCATGCGCTTCGCCCTGTTTTTCTTGGGGGAATACGCGGCCATGGTGTCGGCCTCAGCCGTCATGGTGACGGTCTTTTTGGGGGGATGGAGTCTGCCGCTGCCCTGGTTCAATGGTCGGCCCATGCCAGAGGCGGTTTTCGGGCTAGCTCTGCCGGAGTTTCTGGCAAACCAAACCGTCCCTTGGTGGTTCGGCTTCGTTTCCGCCGGGGTGTTCCTGGCAAAAATCCTTTTCTTTATTGCTTTATTCATTGTGATTCGGTGGACCCTGCCGCGTTTTAAATACGATCAGTTAATGAGCCTGGGGTGGAAAGTCTTCATCCCGTTGGCTTTCGCCAATATTTTCCTGGTGGCAGCTCTGCTTCTCCTCAAGGGCTAACCCAAGAAAGCAAAGACGGAAAGAGAAAGCCGATGATCGCAGGGGACCTGCGGACTCGATCCAGAGCAGGGTCGCAAAAAGCATTGGCCAACCAGGCTTCCCCGTTACCTTAATCGTAGTCTTGATATTACCAACCACGATGAATCCAAAAATTCTCATGGCAGCCGAAATTACCCCTGCCCGGACAAGGCAGGGTGGGCAGCAGGGTCTCAATGACAACGGCGGCGTCCCTCGGCCCAGAAGCCGGGGCTTTCTTGGTGAGGATGAACAAAACAAAATCAGGATTCTGAGCTTCGCTAAAGATCATTTATGAAAAAGCATCACCCCCCGGCCTCATTCCCAAGCCAGGCTCGGGCCGCCTGGCCTCTTACTTGGGGGGAGTTTCCCGCCCGGGTTTTTGAGGATTGGGCCGAGCATACTGAATTGGCCATCCTCATCACGGATCTGGATGGAGCAATTTGCTGGAGTAACCCGGCCTTTACCAAAATGTGTCTTTATTCCATGCCTGAAATCGTCGGGAGGCGACCCGGGCGGTTCTTGACAGGCCCCCTGACGGAGCCCTCCGCCCGCGAACTGCTTACCCGGGCGATCCAAGAGAAAAAGTCCTGTCAGACCCGGATCACCAACTACAAAAAGGATGCCACCCCCTATGTGGCCCAGATTTACATGGAGCCCATTAAAAATCAGCTAGGGGAAACCCTTGGCTTTATTGCCTTGGAGCAGGATGTCACTTTCATCGACAAGAGGGAAAGCGACATCCGGGAAGGGTCCGCCTCCAGCCATCGTCAGCTCCTCATCCAAGGGAAGCAGCCGCGGTCGGCTCCACCCAATTCCTAGTTTCTGGCGACACTGCTTTTTATTGCGGCGGGCGCCGCGGCTGCCTCCACCCTCACTTTTCTGACCGGGTTTGGTCTGGGGACTATTCTCATGCCCGTATTTTTATTGGCGATGGGGCCGGCCTTGGCGGTGGCGGCGGTCGCACCGGTTCACCTGTTTCATAATCTCGGAAAATTCCTTCTTCTCCGATCTCAGGTGGATCGCCAGGTTCTGGTGCAGTTTGGTGTGCCAGCCTTGGGAGGGGCCGCATTTGGTGCCTGGGGGTTGGCCCGGCTGACCGATGTTCCAGGACTGGGGACATGGTCGCTTTTGGGGGAAACGTTTGCGCTTTGCCCGCTCAAGCTGACGATCGGACTCTCCCTCGCGGGGTTCTCCGGATGGGAACTGTTGGGTGGTGGCAAAGGGATCCGGGGAGTACCGCTTTGGACGGGAGGGCTGGTCAGCGGTTTCCTTGGTGGCCTCACCGGGCACCAAGGGGCCATGCGGAGCGCCTTTTTTCTGGGCAAGGATTTTCCCAAGGAGACCTTTCTCGCCACGGGGGCGGCGGTGGCTTGCGGCGTGGATATCACCCGGATCGCGGTCTATGTGCAGTTGTTTCAATCGTTGGGAAGTTCAATTCCATGGTCCGTGGTGGGAGCAGGCATCGCCGGAGCGTTGGTGGGGCTGTGGGCCGGGCGGATCGGATTGCGCAAGATGCCTGTAGCGGCATTTCGAAGGATTATCGGGATTGCCTTAATGGGGTTTGGCCTAGGCTTAGCTTCGGGAGTGATCTGCTAAGTCCGTGAAAGACAAAATCTCTGAAAGAATTTCAAAGGATCCTGAATTTGTCAGCCTTGTCCGAAATAAAGCCGGCCTAATCGTCCCTGCCACCTTGTTTTTTATCGTGTATTATTTCGCTCTACCCGTAGGGGCGGGCTGGTTTCCTGAACTGATGCAAAAGGAGGTGTGGGGCAAGGTCAATGTGGCCTATCTGTTCGCCCTGTCGCAGTTTTTCATGACCTGGGGATTGGCCTTTCTCTATGTCTGGGCGGCGGCCGGTTGGGACCGGCAGGAGCACCGCTTGCTCAGAAAATTCGGCGCGGATCCCAAGGAATGATCGCCATCGTGGATCAGGCCAACACGGCCCTCTGGATGTTCTTGGCCTTTGTCGCGGCCACGCTCGTTATTACCTTTTTCAGTGCCCGCCAATCGAAAGGTGCCAGCGCTTACTTTGCGGCCGGTCGCCGGATCACCGGGTGGCAGAACGGCCTGGCCATAGCGGGGGACTATATGAGTGCGGCCAGCTTTCTCGGGATCGCCGGCATGATTGCGATGAACGGGTACGACGGTTTTCTTTATTCTGTCGGATTTTTGGTGGCGTACCTGACGGTGCTGTTTTTGGTGGCGGAACCGCTCCGCAACACCGGCAAATACACTATGGCCGATGTGTTGGCCTTCCGGCTCAGCCCGAAGCCGGTCCGGGCGGTGGCCTCCGTCAGCACCCTGACGGTTTCCCTCTTTTACATGATCGCCCAGATGGTGGGAGCGGGGGTGTTGGTGCGCCAGTTGATCCCGGGAATCCCGTACGAAGCGGCCGTGATCGGGGTGGGGGTCCTGATGGTGGTCTATGTCGTCTTTGGCGGAATGCTGGCCACGACCTGGGTCCAGATCATCAAGGCGGTCCTGCTCATCAGCGGGAGCCTGTTTTTAAGCTACTTGGTTCTACAAAAGTTCAATTTCAGGTTGGGTGAATTTTTCGCGTCGCTGACAGCCATTTCCTCGACGGGACCGAGCGGGGAGACGGTCACCCGGAATTTTCTCCACCCGGGCCTGATTTTTAAAAACCCCTGGGACCAGATTTCCCTGGGCATGGCCCTGCTCTTCGGCACGGCCGGCTTGCCCCACATCCTGATCCGGTTTTACACCGTTCCGGACGCTAAAACCGCTCGCGTCAGCGTGGTTTGGGCGATGCTGATTATCGGGGCCTTCTACATCATGACCACGTTTTTTGGATTTGGGGCGGCCAGCCTGCTCGGACCTGACTATGTGAGAGTCAACGGTGGGACCAACATGGCCGCCCCGGAATTGGCCCGACTGCTGGGGGGCGAGGTTTTCTTCGCGTTTATCAGTGCGGTCGCTTTTGCTACGATCTTGGCGGTGGTGGCGGGTTTGACGATCGGGGCCAGCACGAGTTTCGCCCACGATTTCTTTGTGAACGTGATTCACCATGGCAGGGAGTCTCGACCGGGGGAGGAAGTCAAAGTGGCCAGAATCACCGCCTTTGTGGTCGGGGCGGCCTCCATGGGTGTTGCCATTTTGCTAGGGCCGTCGGTGAATGTGGCCTTTCTGGTTGGACTGGCCTTTGCCGTGGCGGCCAGTGCCAATCTACCGGTGATGCTGGCCTCGCTTTTTTGGAAGAGATTCACCACCGCTGGAGCGGTCTGGGGGCTGGGGACCGGGCTGGTCTCCAGCATCGGGCTGATCCTGGTGAGTCCGGACTTCATGAAGGATCCGATTTTTCCTTTGAAGAATCCGGCCCTGCTCAGCATTCCGCTCGGCCTGCTGGCCACTTGGCTGGGCACGGTGTTATCGAAGGAGCAACCGTCGGAGGAAAGGTTTGTGGAGTTGACGGTCAGAGCCCAGACGGGATTAGGGGCGGAAAAGGCGACCGACCATTAAGACTTCGGCTGGGGTCTGACCCCCGTTCGAGCTAGAAAAAAATGGGAATGACAAGAATGGCGACGATATTGACGACTTTGATCATGGGGTTGATCGCCGGGCCGGCCGTGTCCTTATAGGGGTCTCCCACGGTGTCGCCGGTCACGGCGGCGGCATGGGCGGGCGAACCTTTACCCCCGAAATTGCCTTCCTCAATAAACTTTTTGGCATTGTCCCATGCCCCGCCGGATGAGGTCATGGCGATGGCGACAAACAGCCCGGTGACAATCGTGCCCACGAGAACTCCGCCCAGGACGACCGGGCCCAGGCCGGGGATGGCGGCCACGCCGACGACAAAAAGGACCGGGAGCAGGGCGGGCACGATCATTTGGCGCAAGGCGGCCTGCGTGACGATATCAACGCAGGTGCCATAGTCCGGCTTTTCCTTGTGGGTCAGAATGCCCGGTTTGGCGGCGATCTG